>JANRLI010000020.1 GCA_033762625.1 Alphaproteobacteria bacterium | reverse complement strand
AAACCACCCCCACAACCTGCGGTTTTGAATTTCTGGCGCCCTATCAGTAATCCCAATGTTTTTCTAGCAAGTGGACAGGCTGCGCAAAAACTGAATTACGATTTGGCGCAATGCAAATGCGCAAATTACCCTATTACCGTGCCGCATCAGGAAATGGCAACCTTGGTTCCCGACCAAGGCCGCCTTGCGGAAACATCCGCTATGCGCGTTGACGGAGCGATAGGCTGCTCCACATCACCGAATGGCGTTTTAATTGAATGTATGCGTTGGCGCGGCTGGGAGCCTTCGGCGTGCAGCGGCCGGTTAAATACCCCTGGCGGCGTACAATGTGCCGTTACCATTGATAATCTCCCTAGCTATCCAGACGAATATCCGTATAAAGGGCCAATGGATGAGACCTTTGGCGATGGCGGTACATCACCAGCGGAAACCCGTCAGCGTTACCCTTAATGTAAGCTACCCTTGAGATAAGCCATGATACCACGATATTCCCGTCCGGAAATGACCCAAATTTGGGAGCCGGATAACAAGTTCCGTATTTGGTTCGAAATTGAAGCACATGCCTGTGATGCTCAAGCACAACTTGGTGTAATCCCCAAGGAGTCAGCCGCAGCAGTGTGGGCCAAGGGTAAATTCAACGCGGCGCGCATTGACGAAATTGAGAAAGAAACCAAGCATGATGTGTTGGCGTTTCTTACCAATCTAGCTGAATCAATCGGCGAGCATGCGCGCTTTGTGCACCAAGGCATGACATCCAGCGATGTACTGGACACCACCTTGTCGTTCCAATTGAAGCAAGCCGCAGATTTGCTGATAAAAGATTTGGATGATTTACTGGATGCGCTGAAAAAGCGTGCGATGGAACATAAATATACGATGACCATTGGCCGCAGCCACGGCATTCATGCCGAGCCAACAACATTCGGTTTGAAACTGGCGGGGCATTACGCAGCATTTAAGCGCAACCGCGAACGCCTTGTGGCAGCCCGCAATGATGTTGCGACGTGCGCGATTTCTGGCGCCGTTGGAACATTTGCGACCATTGATCCGTTTGTAGAAAAATATGTGGCTGAAAAAATGGGTTTATCGGTTGAACCTGTTTCAACACAAGTCATCCCGCGTGACCGCCACGCCATGTTCTTTGCGACCTTGGGCGTCATTGCTGGTTCGATTGAAAATCTGGCCATTGAAGTACGGCATTTGCAACGCACCGAAGTGCGCGAAGCGCAGGAATTTTTTGCCAAAGGGCAAAAAGGTTCATCCGCCATGCCACATAAGAAAAACCCGGTATTGTCGGAAAACCTTACAGGACTTGCACGTATTGTGCGTGCGGCAGTTAATCCGGCAATGGAAAACGTGGCGTTATGGCATGAACGTGATATTTCACATTCCGCTGTTGAACGTGTGTTTGCACCAGACGCAACCATTGCACTTGATTTCGCCCTTGCCCGGTTAACCGGTATGATGCGTGATTTGATTGTGTGCCCAGAGAACATGCGCAAGAATTTGGATAGCCTTGGCGGTATTCATTTCTCGCAGCGCGTGTTACTTGCCCTTACCCAAGCCGGTATTAGCCGTGAAGATGCGTATAAGAAAGTTCAGGCAAGCGCCATGCAGATTTGGGAACATGGTGGGCAGCTCAAAGATATTCTCTTGAAAGATGCAGATATCATGATGTCGCTAACTACGCAGCAGATTGATTCGTTGTTTGACGAAAAGGCTTATTCCGCGCAGGTTGATACAATCTTTTCTCGCGTTTTTGCCTAGGGAAAGTCACCCCTCAAAACTTGGCACGCTTCTCGCGTTAGCAGCATTAGGGCAACACAAGAATTAACAATCCTTTTATTAACTTTTAAGTAACACAAAGCTTAAAAACTAATGGAATGAGCACGTTTCCCGTTGGAACACGTTCACCATTGCTGTATCCGAACGTCACAAATTCAGGTGATTTAAAGCCTGGCGAAGTTGTGGCGACGACACCCCTTGGCCGCGATGAGAACGGAAAAAATTTAGTCGCATATATTGTGCGTACAGAAGAAGAAGTTCCTGCCTATAAACTCCCCAATAGCTCCAACAATAACACACCTAAGAAATCGTTTTTGTCGGACGCTGCGGTAACGCAACTGCAGCAACAGCAGGCGCAGGCAAAGCCGAAAGCAGAAAAACAGCCGCAACCAAAATCGGAAAATACATCAGCGCAATTCATCAAGCCGGATGATTTATTGTCACGGCTAGAACAATCACAAGTTGACCAACTGCGCGCACGCAATGAAGCGGTGCGGTCGGATACAACAGTTTTAAACGATGGGGATGGCAATGCGCTCCTCACCTCCCTGATTTACAACACAGGCCCTGATGGTCGGCGCTATGCAGTGGGCGTTTCCGCACCATTATTAACCAAACAGGGCTTTTCCACGCCCCAAGCTGACGGCGATGAAGTGCCGCCAACCGCCATTGGCAGAGCCACATCCGCCTATAAGCAATCTGCTTATTTCAATTCAACTGACTTTCGTTCAGGATTATTGAATAAAGCAATCTAGCGAGCCTGAATGAAGTATTGTGTTGCCATGGTTGTATTGTTATGCGCGGCAATATTCGTGCCTACGAACTCCTATGCACAATTATCACCTGAAGCAACGCTGGTATCGGGTTCTGAAATACCGCTGCAAGGCTCATGCAAAAATAACGGGCTTAATCCGGATGAGCTTGGCATCTCTGGAAAAAATGCGACGCTGTCATGTACCGGTAAGGGAACCGATATGCTCAACCTGTTTTATTCGGATGGTACGTTCGACAAATGCGTTTATATCGATAATCTTGACCCTAATAACAAGGCATTATTTATCCCCGTCCGAACATCGCAGGAATGGTTGGCGTTTAAGAACACAACACAACGCGATGGAAATCTGCATAACAAAGTACGCATGACGTATGGGTGCGAAGCAGGCACGATTACGGACCCGTGCAGCATGGGCCAGACCTTTCCACGTGGCCGTAATGGCGCTCAGGTAACCTTTACATCCAAGGCCACCAAGATTTTGAACTACACCTGTATTGCGACGACAAAATGTGGGGTCTGGACACTGACCAGTAGTACGGGAACCTGCCCTGTCAACGGCGCTTGCGGCGAAGCTTCTACCTTACCTGCTGCAACTGCGCCGACATCTAATTTATGCAACGCAGGAACCGCTGGCCACGTTAGCCAAAGCGAAACATGGAATTGGCAATGCAAAGGATTGAATGGCGGCAAAGATACTAGTTGCCAAGCAATCATTCAACGCGATGGCCTGTGCGGCAAGGCAGATGGTGGTTTATTCGCCGAACCGCCATTAAGTAACTTATGCGAAATGGGCACACCGACGGAGGTAAGCCAATCTGCAACGCGCTTTAACTGGGATTGTATAGGCGAAAATAACGGGATTATCGCATCATGTTCCGCAAACTATGTGAATGGCGATGGTTGCGGCCCAGCCGCAGGCCGCACCTATTCAAGGCGCCCTCACCCGTTCAATTTATGTGCGTTAAATTGGACGCGCGTTGGCAAAATGGCCGTGACGGCCGATACCTATGAATGGCGGTGTAAAACCGTGCATTCCCCGAGACTTACGGTGTCTTGTTCAGCTGACCGCAATCCTGTCAGCTGCGGCCTTCCTTGGGGCGGGGCTATCGATTCAGGAGAAAGCGTTACGGCTTATGCCACACCCCATGTTCAATGCGGGGACAGCTGCATTCCCGAAACCCGAAGCTGCAATGAGGGTGTATTATCCGGTAGTTACGATAAGAAAAGTTGCGCGATGCTGGCTTGCGATAAATCAAAAAGCAAAGAAGGCTGCACCGCCGGATGTCATTAAAACGACTGATAAATTTGCTTGTTAACCATAAGTATTAAATCTTCCTTATCCATAATTGTATAAAATTTGAGATAGTTTTTATATTTTTAAAAATTTTATAACTGGCATTTATATGGCCAACCATACAGATGGTTTAACGAACCAGTATCGCAATTACATTGCACCGCGATCGCAATTTCTGGTCGGCGGATATCGCGGGCCGAATTATATTACAGTCAATACTACACTACCAACCAACCCGCGCCTCGTTGATAATTCAAGACTTCCAAATGGACGCAGCCCTGCCGAATACGCAAATTTATTCTCGCGCCTGCCGCAGGAATTGGATGCCGTTCTGAAATCCAAAGGCCATGCAGAAGTCTGCATTACGATTGATGAAAAAGGCCGTATCGTTCCACGAGATTCCGGAAGCCGTGAAGCAACCCATGCGACTTATATCAGCGCGATGATTAAACGTAACCCTGATGGCACCAATTCATTGCTTGGCATTTGGGGCGGGCAGACCGGCGGCGGTAATAACGGCGTGGTTGCTGCCATGTCCACTATCAAGCTGATGAGCACCCAGCAAGGCCGCACAGCCCTTGGCACACGCGGCGTATTAGATGCAGCGGAAATGAATTGGGGTCAAACAGGATTAGCCAGCGCTGGCCCATTAAGCCGTAACCCACGCGGCTGGGAATTTGCTGATGGCGGTAAATCGACATCCATCCATTATACGCAAAGACAGACTTACGGCGTTCCGGCGCAAACCGGAATTGTGGAGCATCATAGTGAACACAATACATGGGGCTGCATTGCCGGTAGTGATGAATCCTTCCGTGCGCGTTTAAATGCCCGAATTGCGGTTATGATGGGCGGTGATACGCGTAGAGATACTGGAAACGGACTTGGCATTCAAAATACTGCAAGCTCCGCAGCGCGGATATTTGCCCAAAACAAGGCGATTGCGGCAAATACGCTAGGGTATATTTATCAACTTAATCCGGTGATGTTTGATACAGGCAACCCCCGCTATGCGAATTTGGCGCAACAACTGAATGTCCAGCAGACAAGTTATGCATCAATCACGCGCACACAGGTGCAAACTGTTCCCCTGCCCCATACAACAGCGCCAGCGGTTGTAACGACCAGCACGACCGCATGGGCTATGCGTCGGCATACCTAGGCATATGTTGAAGGCATAAAAAAAGGCGGGACATTGCCCGCCTTTTTTATTTGATGATTTATATACTTACTGGAACTTCTTCGTGTAGCGCATGACGCCCAGGAAGTCGTTGCGGCCCGATACATGGCCTGCATCCATACGGTACAAGGTGCCGGCAGCCAAGGATTCACCCTTGCCTACTGGTACTGCATAGTTCACTTCCATATCCATTTCGCGGCCTTGCGCGGAAAGGTCTTGGGTGAAGCGCTGGGTCAGCAAACCGGTATAGGTCGAGTTCAACTGGCTTGGCAGTTCAAACTGCATGCTGCCACTTTCAACACGTAATGGCTGTGATACGCCAAAGCCCAATACGTCGCCTTTGGTGAAGCTGCTCATCTTATCAACACCAGCATTGAATGCAGAGGTGATGATTTCGCTTGAGTCCTTAATAAGCGAGTTGTCACGGTTAAGGCTTGGATTTGTCATACCGCCATACGCATTGACACGCAGGGTTAAGTCACTCGTCAGAGCAGCCTTACCGCCCAGTCCCACATAGATGGTGCTGGTGCCGTTGCCAAATGCCAAGGCGCCAGTACCCTTACTGCCTAGAACACGGTTTTCTTCAAACAAGGTACCGAATGACATGAATGCGTCGGTATCTTTATCGAGCTTGTAGCCCAATTCAGCTTGGGTACCGAAGTTGTTTGCTTCTTCGTCACTTTCGCTGTGACCATAGAAGCCTGCAATCTTCATGGTGCCGCCAAGCGCTTGCGTCTTGTACACGGACGCAAAGCCATCGCCAGCAAATGCTGCGTATGGGTTGTTCATTGCATCTTTATTGATTGCGCGATCAGCGCGGTCGCGGTCTGCCTCGCTAAAGCCCAAGGAAAGTGCGATTGCATCCTTATAGTGAACAGATCCTTCTTCCGAGCTTGACATGGTTTGCGTCAAAGAAAAACTCTTGAAGCTTGAGGTTTTGTCATTGTCATCACGTGGCTTGTCGCCAAGGAAGTGGCTGTTGTCCTGATTGCTTTCAGTAATAAAGCCAACCTTGGTCTTACCGCCAAAGGACAATTCTTCGCGTTCATCAGCATTGTTGAACTTTGAAACAGCTTGACGTGTGTTGAATGAAGCAGAGTTAGCAATAATCTGATTGCCAAGGCTCATCTTGAACGCAGCGTCATAGCTGTCGAGCATAAGCACGGTTACCCCGTTAAATGCAGAGCCAACCGCGCTACCAAATGCGCGGCCATAGGTCAGATGGCTGTCTGCAACAGTGTGGTAGTTACCGCCAAGCAAGCCAGTGGTTGAAATGCCGGTTACGCCAACTGGGTTTGAAGCAGCAGCAAGGTTAAGCAACCCGTGACCATAGATTGCGTCAACACCCGGCGTACCAAGATCGGTAGCGGTATTGAGCAAGCGGGAAACGAGCTGTGCAGCGGTCAGGTTAGGGAATTCTTGCTTGAGAATTGCAAGGGCACCTGAAACTTGCGGTGCAGCAAATGATGTTCCTGAAACCGTCGCATAACCGCCACCTGTTGTGGTGGTAAAAATGTTTTCGTCAGGAGCAACCATACACCACTGCGCAGCAACACCGCAGCGATTGGAGAATGCAGAGATAGTATTGTTTCTATCTACACCAGCAACAACAATCGTTTGCGGTTGTAAAGCCGAATAGTCAGCAGATGCCATCACGTTGCCATTTTCATCGCGGTAAGCACCAGTTGTATTTGCAGCAATATTTGCGTTAGCTGGTTTGATAAATGGCAAGAAACCCGGACCGGTTGGATTGCGCGCAAGGCCTGGGGCAATTGCGAATGCGTTACCTGCTGGGAATACAAGGATACCGCCAGCTTGTACGTATGCTTTGTACGCATCTGCTTCAGCGATTTCTGGGGTGGTGATAATACCTTGGTAGCCAAGAGGCTCAAAGTTGTTATGCCATGCATCATCCGGGCCGTAGCTGCCGTTTAAGATCATAGCGCCAGAGGTTGTGCGCGCATAATCAATTGCCGAAGCAAACGAAGCAATCGCGCCGCCAGATGCGTCAAACACACGCAATGGAACGATGGTTGAGTTATAAGCAACGCCATGCATACCGACAAAATTGCGGTTTGCTGCAATCACACCAGCAACTTCCGTACCGTGGGAATTAAGCGTTGTCGCCTGACCAGCTGAATTCGTCACGAAATCGAAGCCGCCGCCAGAAACGAAACGGCCTTGGAATTCAGAATGGCTAAGATCAAGGCCAGTATCGAGAACAGCAACACGAATGCCAGATCCAGTGTACCCGCGTTGGTAAGCAGCTGCTGCGTCCATGGTGGTTAAACTGTATTGGGCTCTGTATTCATCGGTGATGAATTCAGTGACAGTTGTTGTCGTGGTGGTATCTGTGCTACTGCCGCCGCCCGTGATGAGCGCTGCGGCTGTACCGCCTGCAACCAGAAGACCCAAACCAACCCATAGCAATGAGCTGCCGCTGAAAAAGCCAGCATGCGCACCAGTGTAGCGTGAACCTTGAACGATGGCCGGGCCAACTGTTTCATAGGTTTGTGCTTGGGGGATTACAGCCTGCTGTTGATAAATGTAACCTTGTTGAACAGGTTGATACTGAACATATTGTGGTGGTGGCGGCGCATATTGCACAACAGGCGCAACCGCAGCAACAGGACAACCCACAACGACTTCAGCAAGTCCTTGGCGGCGTGCAACCACATTGGCTTGGCGCAAAACTTCTTCGCGCATACATGGATAAGATTCAGCAAGCGTCGTTGCGCGAATGCAGTAATTGCCAGGATCATTTGTGGCATATTTTTGAAGCATATATTTGACTTGCGTAATATCACCGCAAGAGGCTGTGCCGTCTGCCATTGCATTTGCAGAAAAAAAGCAAAGCGCCAGTGCTAGAAAAGCTATTAAATTTTTATTACGCATCATGATTACCTTCTTATATATGTTAGAAGCAGCACCGCATTGTTCCCAAAAGGCAGTTTCATTACAATAGAGGAATTACTTTCGGAATCAACGAAATAAGCTGTGGATGAAAAGCTAAATCACAAAGTGTTAATGGTTAGTTACGTAGTCTCTGGCTTGATTCTGGAGTGAAGAAAACTTTTCTGACAGCGCATCTTTTGAAAGTTGCTTACCTTTGTTAACGGCATCTTTGTGCACTTTATCAAGCAATTCTTCTTCATCCTTGCCTGATGTGACCATGTTAACGAGTTCGTTTACATAAACTTCCTTCGATAATCCGATTTCTTGTGCGGCCCATTCACCAAGCAATTTTGCTGCTTTAACATTTGCCTTAAATCTTAATTCCTCATCATGCGCAAATTTTTCTTCAAAGGCTTTCTGACGGTCGTCGAATGTGGTCATTGAATCTTCCCCAAAACTTTGTAATGTTGCTTACGTTAATTCTTAAAAATGAGAATCCCGACAATTAGGATAGTATGTGTTTAGGCCGCTGTTAATTAATCAGTACACAAAATTGCAGAGTCTGAATATTAAGGCATTCAAGGTGTGACTAGATTCCCACGATGGTTATTGCTTTTATTAAGCATTGTGGCACAAGTTAATATCGCTAGAAAGGTTTGACCAGATGAAACGCCGCCGTATTTATGAAGGCAAGGCAAAGGTTATATTCGAAGGGCCGGAACCCGGTACTGTTGTGCAGTATTTTAAAGATGATGCCACTGCATTTAATAATCTGAAAAAAGGTACAATTGAAGGTAAGGGCGTTATCAATAACCGCATTACCGAATATTTGATGGTGAAGCTTGGCGAAATCGGCGTTCCAACCCATTTCATCAAACGCCTTAATATGCGCGAGCAACTGGTTAAACAGGTTGAGATTATTCCTGTTGAAGTTGTTATCCGTAATGTTGCGGCTGGCTCGCTTGCCAAGCGTTTTGGTATTGAAGAAGGCACACAGCTGCCCCGCTCCATCGTTGAATTTTATTATAAAAATGACGCACTGGGCGATCCAATGATTTCGGATGAACACATTACAGCTTTTGGCTGGGCATCTCCTCAGGAACTTGAGGAAATTGTTACATTGTCCATTCGTTGCAACGATTATCTCTCGGGTCTGTTCTATGGCATCGGCCTTAAACTGGTGGATTTCAAGCTGGAATTTGGCCGTTTATTCGAAGGCGATGAAATGCGTATTGTGCTGGCCGATGAAATCAGCCCGGATAATTGCCGACTGTGGGATGTAAAAACCAATGAAAAACTTGATAAAGACCGTTTCCGCCGGGATTTAGGCAAGGTTGAAGAAGCCTATCAGGAAGTCGCGCGTCGTCTTGGCATCTTGCCCGAGAAATCCAGCGAAAGCGGGACAGAATCCGAAAATGTAAGCCCCTTTGTTAAATAGAGAGAAGTGAGTTTAGACTATGAAAGCGCGTGTTGATGTTGTGTTGAAAAATGGTGTGCTGGATCCGCAGGGCAAAGCAATTAATCAGGCCTTACACCATCTGGGATTTAATCAGGTTCAAGAAGTACGCCAAGGCAAGCTGATTGAAATCGAATTGAATGAAACAAACAAAGACAACGCGATGGCCAGTTTGAAACAAATGGCTGAGAAACTTCTGACCAACCAAGTTATCGAGAATTATAAAATCACGTTTCAAGATTAATCGCTACCAAGGGCCTTTCATGAAAAACCTCGCACTTGCATTTGTACTACTGCTGAGCCTTTCGGGCTGTGCGTATTTAGATGAACTCTTTGCTTCGTCCAGCACGAATGCAAACCCGGTTAATGAAGTTGAAAAGGCAAAATACGAAAGCTTTGCGTTTGAACAAATGGCGCCAAGCGCACCACCCCCGCCCCGCTATGAAGAAAAAGGTTATCCCCCACGCAATAATCCTGATGAGTACACATGGAGAAATGGCCATTGGGAATATGTTGATGGCAGCGGGTTCCGCTGGCTGCCTGGGTATTGGCTGCATAAACCCGCTTTCTCGGCTTCATGGCGCCAAGATATGTGGCTGCAACGTACGTATGGTTGGGCCTTCGTTCCTGGAGCTTGGGAATAATATAACGATAATGGTTGGCGCGTGAAGCACATGAGAATTTTGGCCACGCTTTTATTCCTTCTGCCGCTTTTAATCCCATCACCATCTTTTGCTGAAGCAAAAGTATTTAATGCGCCAGATGGTCAGGTAAGCGCGATGATTATCTGCGAAGAAAGCAGCTTTGCCAGAACCTACAGCCTGTTTACCAACGGAATTGCACGCATGTTTTATGACGATGCGACAAAAACACTGGACAGTCTGAAATTTGCCTTATTGATGCGCGGCTTCGTTTCGTCATCCCCCGCCTTTTATCAGGAATGGTTTGAACGCAAGCCCCTGACGATTGATAAAGAAGATGAAGTTGCCTTCATTCAAAGCGAACCAGCAAAATTTACGGATGGAAAAGGAACGGTCAAAGGTCAGCTCATTATCCGCGGTATCCGCAAGGATGTGAGTTTTGATGCTACGTTAAATAAATTTGCCCGAACATCCAAAACCAGAGATGTGTTTGACGATGGCGCCATGACCCTTGGCTACTCCATCCATGCCACGATTAAACGTAGCGATTTTTCACTTGGCGGCGGGGAGAACAGCCCCTTTAACGATGAAGCCATTTTAATGCTTGATATAATTGCAAAATAAGCCATCAGCGGGCCCCGCAGGGGGTGACATTTGCGAAAAAACGCATTAGTTTACAGCTCTCATTTTTTCCTTAATTCAGAGACGTTATGCACGCATCCGTTATTGTATTCCCAGGTTCCAATTGCGACCGCGATGTTGCGGTTGCACTTGAAAAAGCTTCAGGTAAAAAGCCAACCATGGTTTGGCATGGCGACAGCCAGCTTCCCAAATCCGATATCATCGTTATTCCCGGCGGGTTCTCGTACGGCGATTATCTGCGCACCGGCGCGATGGCAGCGCATTCACCCATCATGGGCGAAGTGATTGCAGCGGCAAAAAAAGGTGTGCGCGTTCTGGGAATTTGCAACGGCTTTCAGGTTCTATGCGAAACCCAGCTATTGCCGGGAGTATTACTGCGTAATCAGAAACTGAAATTCATCTGCAAAACCGTTTCATTAAAAGTCGAGAATAATGACAGCGTGTTCACAAAAGCCTACCAAAAGGGTGCAAACTTACGCATTCCTGTTGCGCATGGCGATGGCAATTATTTTGCTGACCATGACACCCTAAAATCACTGGAAGATAATAATCAAATCGCGCTGCGCTATAACGATAACCCGAATGGTTCAGTGCAGAATATTGCCGGAATTTTTAACAAGGAACGCACCATTCTTGGCCTGATGCCTCACCCTGAACGCGCCAATGACGCGGTACTGGGCAGTGAGGATGGCAGTGGCATTTTTAAATCAATTGTAGAGAACGTATAATGAAAACGAATTTAGCCCAAAATACTCAAGGGAAGCAAATGTCAGCAAGTTTTGATATTCCGAAAACCGCCGCCGAGCACGGAATGAAGCCCGACGAAGTTGAATTGATGATTAAAACATTAAGACGTAATCCAACCTTGTGCGAACTGGGCATATTCTCTGCGATGTGGTCTGAACATTGCTCTTACAAATCATCCAAGGTGCATTTACGTAAATTGCCAACCAAAGGTGATATCGTAATTTGTGGTCCAGGCGAAAATGCAGGCGTTATTGATATTGGCCTGGGCCCCAACGGCGAGAAGCTGGCGGCGATTTTCAAGATTGAAAGCCATAATCACCCATCCTTTATTGAACCATATCAAGGTGCAGCAACGGGCGTTGGCGGTATTCTGCGTGATGTATTCACAATGGGCGCACGGCCAATTGCAAACCTGAACGCGCTGCGTTACGGCGATATTAAAAATCCAAAAACTAAGCAATTGCTCGGCGGTACGGTTGCAGGTATTGGCGGTTATGGCAATTGCATGGGTATTCCCACGGTTGCGGGCGAGGTGAATTTTCACCCCAGCTATAACGGTAATTGCCTTGTGAATGCGATGACCGTTGGCGTTGCCCACCAAGATAAAATTTTCTACGCGAAGGCTGCGGGCGTAGGTAATTCCGTTTGCTACGTCGGTTCAAAGACTGGCCGCGATGGTATTAAAGGCGCGAGCATGTCTTCCGCCGAGTTTAATGATAACGCTGATTCACAACGCCCAACCGTTCAGGTGGGTGACCCATTTACTGAAAAGCTTCTCCTTGAAGCATGCCTTGAATTGATGGCGACCTATGCGATTGTTGCTATTCAGGATATGGGTGCGGCTGGCCTCACTTCATCTTCCGTTGAAATGGCTTCCAAGGGCGGCCTTGGCATGGAGCTAATTCTGGATGATGTACCACAGCGCGAAACCGGCATGAATGCTTATGAAATGATGATTTCAGAAAGCCAAGAACGCATGCTGATGATTTTGAAACCCGGCGCTGAACAAAAGGCCGCTGCGATTTTCAAAAAATGGGATCTGGATTGCGTGGTCATTGGCAAGCTGACCGATACCGGCCGTTTGGTTGTGAAACACAAAGGTAAAGTTGAAGCCGATATCGTGGTTGAACCATTAGTTGAAAACGCGCCGCAGTATAATCGCCCCTATGAACCCACACCAAAACAAGCGGAAGTAAAGGCCGATGCTTACCCGCTTCCTGCTGATATGACGCTTGGAAAAGCGTTAGAAACATTATTGGCATGCCCAGATTTATGTTCTCGCCGCTGGGTTTATGAACAATATGATAGCCAAGTCGGCGCTGACACCGTTGCAACAGGCGGTGATGCTGCTGTGGTACGTTTGCACGGTTCAAAACGTGGGTTAGCTATGACGGTGGATTGCACCCCGCGTTATTGCTTTGCCGACCCTGTGGAAGGCGGCAAACAAGCCGTTGCCGAAACATGGCGTAATCTAACGGCAGTTGGCGCCAAACCCCTAGCTATTACAGATAATATGAATTTTGGAAATCCCGAAAAACCACGCATCATGGGCCAATTCGCCGGCTGTGTAGAAGGGATTGCAGCCGCATGCAACGCCCTTACCTACCCGGTTATCTCTGGTAACGTATCGCTATACAACGAAACCAAGGGCGAGGGCATTCTTCCAACGCCCGTTATTGGGGGCGTTGGTATGGTGGAAGATGTTTCAAAAATCGCTCGGGTCAACGCAGCGCGCGAAGGCGATGTTGTATTATTAGTTGGTGAAACGAAAGGTCATATTGGTCAGTCGTTATATCTTCGTGAATTGCACGGCAAGGAAATAGGAACCGCTCCACACGTCGATTTGGAAGCCGAGAAAAAGAATGGTGATTTTGTCCGCGCCCTGATTAATGCCGGTACCGTTCCATGCTGCCATGATGTATCCGACGGCGGCTTGCTGGTTGCTTTGGCGGAAGTATGCCTTGCGTCCAATGTTGGCATTGCGCTGGAACAGGCAGAAAACACCCCAGCATACTGGTTTGGCGAAGACCAAGGCCGTTACATCATCACCATCCGCGCGCATCAATATCACGAACAATCCGTGTTCGATGCGGCGAAAAAAGCCGGTGTGGAACTGGAATTCCTTGGGTTCATGGGCAGCCCTGACATCAAGCTTGATGATAAACCGATTATATCCGTTGCAAATTTACGTAAAGCCCATGAAGGAACATTGCCTGCATTGATGGAAGGATAGCCATGACGTCAGCTAAAGAAATCGATGCATGGGTAAAACAAGGTGTGATTACATCAGAACAAGCAAAAGTAATGCTTGAACAAAAGGCTGGCGAAAAGAAGGAAGGTAATTACTTCCGGATTATTATGATGCTGGGCGGTCTATCCCTCATCCTCGGCATACTTGCGGTCATTGGCGCAAATTGGAATGCTATTCCCGATGCTGCAAAGCTTGGTGCTCATGCTTTGCTTAGCGTTGCACTTGGTTATGGATTTTATAAACATCGCAATCAAGAAGGCTGGGCACGTGATATCTATGTGCTGCTTGTTTTTGGCACAAACCTGACCTTCGTCGCACTGATTGGGCAGGTATTTCAGACCCAATCGCATCCCTTTTTTGCCATCTTGATATGGATGCTGATATCGAGCCCGCTTGTCTTGGCATACACCACTACGCGCTTTGTTGCCTATGCATGGATTGTTGGTGTGATTGCACAGAATACGCTGCTTGCGTTATGGCTTGCTGATTTAGGATCCGAGCGGATATCCGCAAATCTGAGTGGAATGATTGTTACCATCGTCTCGTCTATTTATATTGTGTTTAGCAATTTGCGTTGGGCAAATGAACAATTTCCTTTATTTGCAAAACCGCTGCGATTACTCGCCATATTAAGTTTTGTACTAAGCGGCAGCATGAGCCAAATTTTATGGCGTATCGACTTCGACGCAGCCAGTTATGCAAAATATTGGGATAATCTCTCCAGTGTATGGGTGACCTTTGGCGTGTTTGCACTGCTCACCGTTTTAAGCCGCGTGAATAAGACGGTATGGGAATTTAAACCTTCTATTATTTTGTATGGGGCAACGGTCATCGCCATGTTGACCCCTGCCCTTTTTATTCACCCCGCCATCCCGTTGATGGGTGCGGTTAGTTTCATCGCTTACTGGTTGGTATTGGGATATGTTGCCCATTTAATGGATAATCAGCAGGCATTGGATCAAGTGGTGTGGGTCATAAGCCTTCGCATATTCATCATTTATCTGGAGGTTTTCGGCACATTAGCATCAACCGGCATCGGTATGATCATTGGCGGCTTATTATTTATTGGATTGGGATACGGCACGCGCCGCGTGCAAAAGTATTTAAGGGCGCAGCATGGGACATAAACTGACAATCACCTTTCTTGCGCTTCCATTCGTCGCGTTCATCTTGATGATTGGTTACGGCCTTGTCGGTAATATGGGGGCCCATTTCATATTGCCCGTACAAGGATACGATCCGCGCAGCCTGCTGTATGGCCATTATATCAATATCAGCATTAATTCAACAGTTCTTCAGCAGATTGCCGGCAAATGCGGCTGTTTAAAATCGAGTGGGATTGAGTATAAAAGCTGCGAAGAAGCACGCAACGAACAGTGCGAAGCCTTACTTGATAGCAAAAACACGACGACAATGCGTTCGCTTTCCATGCCAACAAAATTATATGTTGATGAAACAACCGCGCCAACGATAGAAAAAGCCGTTCGCGAAAAGCCATATAGTCTGATGGCTGTTGTGACCTTGAATAATGATGCTGTTGTTATACATGGTTTGCTATTGGACGGCAAACCCGTGAAGGCAATGCCATCCGCCAATCCATTTGAATCAAAATAGAAAGAACCCGATCATGGCAATGGAAGCAAAGGCAGTTGAAGCACTTATCCGCGAGGGGTTACCCGGCGCGAAAGTGCGCATTGAGGATTTACGCGGTGATGGTGACCATTATGCTGCCTATGTTGAAAGCGCTTCGTTTATCGGTAAGTCACGAGTTCAACAGCATCAAATGGTCTATGCCGCATTAAAGGGTAAAATGGGCGGTGAATTGCACGCGCTGGCGCTGTACACATCCATTCCGAGCTAGTTAAAAATACATACCTGAAGGAAAAATATCTTCAAAAAACAGTCTTTTAGCAGCCTAATACTCAGATATATGAGCAATTTACTTTCGCCTACGTCTTTATTATATAAAGGCTGTCCAACTCAATGATTTTAAGGGGTATCAGAATGAGCCAAGCCATCGTTGACCGCATTACCAAGGATATCGCTGATAATGCCGTCGTGCTTTATATGAAAGGCTCGCCTGATTTTCCGATGTGTGGGTTTTCCAGTGCGGTTTGTCAGGTTTTAAAGAACATGAACGTGACCTTTAAAGGCATCAACATTCTGGAAGATGCAGAATTGCGCCAAGGCATTAAAGATTATAGCAACTGGCCAACCATCCCCCAACTCTACGTCAAAGGCGAGTTCATCGGCGGTTGCGATATTGTGCGCGAGATGTTTTCCACAGGTGAATTAAAGAAACTTTTCAAGGATAAGGGCGTACCGTTTCAAGAAAACGCTGCTTAATCTCCCCACTTTCCAAACAAACCATGGTGTTACCGCATCCCATTAGCTTTAATAATGGGCTGTAAATGCTTGCATTTTATGGTTAATTTACCGTTTGCTAACCGTGATAATTAAGCATCAGGAAAGGATGTTGGGGGATAGTGGTTGTATCAGAACACGCCACTTAGGAGCTACCCCATGAACAAGTTACTAACGATTGCTACATTAGCCATGACTGTATTCAGCACCGCTGCTTTTGCTGATACACGCGGCGATTACATCAACAATCCAGACGCTTACGGCGTTATTGCTGTAAACAAAGGCATCACCAACGGTGCTTCTGTTTCATTTGATATTCCAGTGCATGCAAGTCTGCTAGGCCAACGTCAAGGTGCGATGCCTGTTTCATCAAACGGCCGCATCTTTGCAACCTCAATTGGTTATTACACAGCCCATCCAGTTCAGGGCTCTTCCAATATCCTTGGCCTTGCACACTCACCATACCAACGCTAAGGTTTAGTTCTGGAAGTACGACGAATAAAAAATAAGAACTTTAAAAAGTTCATATAAAAATCATGGGAAATATGCCCCGCCGGGAGTGACCGGCGGGGTTTTTTATTGTGCACTTAAATTTCTCTGACGCAAAAAAAGGCCCCCGCCACTTGCGTGAACGGGGGCTAGAAAATTGTGACCCTGGAGGTACGACGGGTTAGAGTCACAAAAGAAACTGGTAAAACTTAAACCTTAAAAGCCAGCGTAGTTTCCACGCAGTGAACGATAACCTTGCGCGCCAACCGGTTGTGCAGCAGGTTGTACACCGATTTGTCTGCTGGTAACTGCTGCCGCAATGCCGCTGCTGCGACCAGCGATGATATTTGGAACAACCCTAGCAAGCTGTTCGACAGTCATTGCAAAACCTACGCCTGATGATGTGCTGCTAGGCGATAAAATAGCTGTATTCATACCAATTAAGCAGCCACGTTGATCAATCAGCGGACCACCTGAATTACCCGGGTTAAGCGCAGCATCGGTTTGTACCAGATTTGAAAGTTTACGACGTTCAGTCGTTTCAATGCTGCGATTTAATCCGGACACAATACCGCGCGAAAGGCTGATACCTACACCATAGGGATTGCCGATTGCATAAACCTGTTCGCCTACGCGAAGCACACCGCTGTTACCATGCGGCATCAAACCGCCACTGGTTGGAACATGCAAAATCGCGACGTCAAAATTGTTGTCAACACCCACTACTTCCGGTGTAACGCGCTGACCATTGGCAAGGATAACGGTTGTATTTTGGCCAAGCACGTGAACATTGGTTACAATATGGCCTTGGTTATCCCAGAAAAAACCCGAGCCGTATAATTCGCTACCACCATTGGTGGATTCAATAGCCACTACCGCAGCAGATGACGCAGAGAAGACATCGGTCGCATCAGCCTTGCTGTATGGATTGCACATTTGTGCAAAAGCAGAACCTGACATCAGGGTCAGGGTGGCTGCGAGGGCTAATACTGTTGATTTTAAAATGCTTTTCATTCTTTAATTCCCGTCACCAATGACCGTTTAGAAGCTTTGGGTTATCTGTTTAGTTGTTATACTTCCAACAAGTCGGTTAATAAAATTTATATCAAATGTTAGGGAAAGAGTATCATTTAATAACAGAAAGTAACAATTTGTTTTTTACTTTCATCAGACGTGTTACATGCGTTAACCATCTGAAAAGATTGATATTTTTTCTATCGAAACACTCTAAGCATTTAATGCTATTCCTTTGAAGCCAAACGCTTTTTATCCACAGGGTGCTTAAAAAGTAGCGTCGGCGTAAATGAACAAAATCCATCAAAAAATTAGCTGTCAGAGTGACAAAAATGCCGAGTCCATTCCTTAGGCAAGCTAATTACGATTCCTAGCCGATCCTTGCTAAATGCGCTGATTTTAGGTTCTGATACGCCACCCCCAAGTCGAAAGGAACCCGATGCTACTGCGTATTGTTTTGTTTACCCTATTTCTGACTAACCCTGCCCTTAATCCTCTTTATGCCCATGAATACGAGGCTGGCGGCCTGTCCATCTATCATCCCTATGCGTATGAGGTTACCTTGAAGGGCGAAGCCACCCACGCCTATATGACAATAACCAACAACGGCGATGAAAAGGATGTACTGCTGAGCGCTTCATCCCCGATTGCCAGCAGCATCGATATCGTGAATGAAGACGAAAAACTGGAAAAGCTGGAAGTCGCCAGCCATGAAGCAGTGAAGTTTAAAATGCACGGCATTCACTTGCGGTTGAATGACGTTAAAAAAGCCATCAAGCCCGGAGCAAAACACCCCATTACGCTTAACTTTGAACATGCAGGCCAAGTTAAAGCTCAGCTATTGTTCACAAAGCTTGGTGACATAAGCCTGTGCGATGACGGTCATCACGATAAAAAAGCCGGCAGCGATAAGCGTCACTAAGCCAATAAAAAAGGCTCCGTTTCCGGAGCCTTTTTCTTGAACACTTGGCAGTCGATTATCGTGAATAGAATTCGATAACGAGTGCGGGTTCCATTTGTACCGGATATGGCACATCGCTCATTGCGGGAACGCGTGTGAACGTGCCCTTCATGTCTTTGTGATCAACAGCCATGAACTCTGGAACTTCACGTTCTTGGCTTGCGGCTGCTTCCATCACAACGGTCAATTGGCGTGATTTTTCGCGCAATTCAACAGTATCACCTTGCTTCAAAGCGTAGCTAGCAATGTTTACGCGCTTGCCATTCACTTTGACGTGACCATGGTTGATAAGCTGGCGTGAAGCGAATGGGCTTGCTGCGAACTTCATACGGTACACAACGGTGTCCAAACGGCTTTCGAGCAATTGGATAAGATTTTCAGAAGAGTCACCACGGCGGCGAATAGCTTCGAAATAATAGCGGCGGAACTGACGTTCACCGATGTTGCCATAGTAGCCTTTGAGCTTTTGTTTTGCCATCAACTGTTGACCAAAGTCAGACAGCTTGTTGCGGCGTTGGCCATGTTGACCTGGGCGGTAATCACGCTTGTTGAGCGGGGATTTTGCACGGCCCCAATGGTTGCAACCATGGCGGCGATTGATCTTAAATTTAGCTGTAGCGCGTTTTGACATACTCTATTCCTTGTTTTTATGACCCAATTATTGGGCATTATATTGTCCCGATAGGCCTACCCGTGCTATGACGGAACCGTGATATGGCCAGTAAAAGCCTTATCCACATTCTCTGGGAATGGCGCAAACATAAGGATTTATTGAGCCTTGTCAAACATTTAGAAGCCAGGCCATGATAGTCGAAAAAGCTGATTATTTTCATGCAGTTAGACTAGGCTCACAGCAAGATTGAGTGATGAAGACTAACGGACAGTGAGCAAATCATCGTTTATCGACGGCATTTACATATCGACAGGCGAACCGGATGCGCACATAGCAGCTGTTTGAAGCGTTACGCAGCCAACGGGCGAACAAACTGTAGCGCATTTCCTTCCCAAAGTATTCCTCGCGCTTGCGCCGTATAATCGCCCTTTATGTCCCGAATATAGAGTTTTCCAAGCTCTAAAACCGTTTTTTCATCCGTTTGCGACGCCTTTGCGGTCATAATCACCCGTATTGGGGTGGTTTCATCGCTTGAATAGACCCTGAAGACCGCAATTTCGTTGAAATGTGCTTTTAGTGCGGCAAGTAAAACTTCTTCTTTATCGCTCGGAAAGATAACAAGAAAGCATCCTTCAGGCTTTAGATACGTCTTCGCGCAAGAAACCCAATTTTCCAGTTTTGAGCCATGCGTAGCATGAGCTTCGCTTTTTCCGGCGTTGGGTGATTTGAAATAGGCGTCCTCTTCAAAATACGGTGGATTAGCCACCACATAATTAAAGCTTGCGGGTTCAATCACGCGCGGCGGGCGGCATACATCACCAAAATGCAGATCAATCGAACGCTCCCAATTATTTTTGGTAACTGATTTTGCAGCAAGTTCCAGATAGCCCGTATTTTTATCAATACCGGTGATTTTGCATTGCGGTACACGAGCGCGTATGCACAAGCTGACCGCGCCCGTACCCACACCCAAATCCAGCACCCTATCACCTGCCTTCGCAGGCACTGCTGCTGCAAGCAAACAGCTATCAACAGCAACGCGATATCCCTTTTTAGGCTGGAAAATAATAACCTTCCCGCCCAATAGCTTATCTTCGGTTAAATCGGTATTTTCGTTTGCCATTTGAATTTAATAACAGATGCGTTAAGTTGAACCGCCTCGAATTCTTTAAGCGTATTCTGAGCATTCACTTAACAAAAGTTCTTACCATGTCAACAGTCGTTTCATTCGCCAAGCCGGTTGAAAATACCAAACGTAAATCGCGTAGTGATGCGTTAAGTGATTTAACGGCATTAGTCCAAGAAGACCTTTTGGCTGTGAACGAAGTAATTATGCAGCGCATGCAATCGCCCGTTGCGCTTATTCCACAATTAGCGGGCCATTTAATTGCAGCAGGTGGCAAGCGGTTGCGTCCTGTCCTTACCCTCGCTTCTGCCCGTTTGTGCGGGTATGACGGGGTACGGCACCGCAAGCTTGCAGCCTGCGTTGAATTTATTCATACCGCTACCCTGCTGCATGACGATGTGGTGGATGACAGCAATCTGCGCCGCGGCGAGCCTGCGGCAAACACGCTCTTTGGTAATAAGCCCACGGTGCTCGTTGGCGATTTCCTGTTCAGTCGCGCATTTCAATTGATGACCGAGGACGGTTCACTGGACGTATTGCGCATCCTTTCAAATGCTTCCGCCGTAATTGCCGAAGGCGAAGTATTGCAAATCACCACCACGAATGATATCCGCACCAGCGAACAAGCCTATCTGGAAGTTATACGTGCAAAAACAGCCGAATTGTTCGCAGCTGCCTGCCGCATCGGCGCAGTTGTTTCTGCACGCCCCGCGCCGGAAGAAGAAGCGCTGCGTACCTTTGGGCTAAACCTTGGTCTTGCATTCCAGATTATTGATGATGTTCTAGATTATTCCGCTGAACAAGCGCGCCTTGGCAAATCCATCGGCGATGATTTCCGCGAGGGCAAAATCACCCTACCCGTTATTCTCGCCTATAATCGTGGCGGCGAAGCCGAGCGTTTCTTCTGGCGCCGCACATTGGAAGATCTGGAACAGAATGAAGGCGATTTAGAAAAGGCCATCGATTTATTGGTAAAAAGTCAGGCCTTAAAAGATGCTGCTGACCGCGCGCGCCATTATGCGGCGATTGCCCGCGACGCTTTAGGCCTATTCCCCGAACACCCGATTAAATCGGCCTTGTTATCAGTTGTAGATTTCACGCTGGAACGCGAATATTAATCGATGCGGGAATTAAGCACCGCCCTTGAGCAATGCATCAAGCAATCGTTCGATAGCGGTGCGTTTAAACCATGCGATGAAGTCATACCCCACAACAGATCGCTTTCGTATGCCATAAAAGATAAGCGTACGCATATCGGTGAAAGCCCGTTAAAAAATCTGGCCTATGAAGTCATGGGCATTGATTTTTTTGTTCACACCTTTCGTAATTTTCCAAAGAAACATCATGGGCCGCTGCGCCCATTTGTCGATGACCATTTCAAAGCCTTGACCCACGCGTTTAATGCAGTATTAGGTGACAATACGGAATTGCCAAAAGCATGGTATGCAGCCGCGCTGGACAAGCCGTTATGCGGCCTTAGCATCGAGGCCCAAAGCATCTATGACAACATTATTTATGCCCTGCCCCGCTTTCCATTTCATCAAGGCTGGCTGGATAAAAAAGAATTGAAACGCAGTTTTGAATCCAAAATCAAACGCACTGACCAAATTGATGTTTTCAAACTGCGCGGTTTCCCAAAATCACCGTGGGATCAGGACGACATTATTGCATCTTATCTTTACGGCGTTTTGCATCCCGAAGTTTGGGCGGGATTATGGGCATGGCAATTCACAACATCCCAATTGTTTGCCGCGCTTTATGACACATCCGCGGATGTGAGTGACACCTATCCCAAAGACTGGCTCGCAACTTACCGGCAATATGCCGATATGATGAGCCGTGTGTGCGTAAAGGCATTATTTCCGATCTTCCTTTTGCCTGGTATGGCGACACTTGATTTATCCAACAAACCAGACGCCGCAGATATTAGCCGCGGACTTATCCATTCCATCTCATCAGGTGCATTTGGTTCAGTTGCGCGTGACGATGACGGCAAAACGCTTAAGCATGCCTGCCCGTTTAATGGAACAGGTGCACGGCTTTTAATGCTGGATATGGCGCCATATGCATCGGGTGGGGCGCGTTCGCTTGCGGCATTCTGTATTAAAATGCGCGATGATTCTGAAAGCCAGCCCATGCTTGTTGATTTGCGCGAGGAGTTACTGATGCACGCAGTTAATACCTGCAATCAAAGCACTATCAAGCGGTTCATCAAGACTGCCCGCGGCCAGCAATTTGCAGCTGCACTGGCCGGAATGGATGCCCCAACTACAACGCAAGCATTGCTTTCCCGTCTTGGTTAAACAATACTTTTTACATAATTCAAATATAGGAACCTTTTATGGATATTAATTTAATCGCAATGCTGCCTGAATGGATGAAAACCGACTGGATGGGCCATCCGGTATGGATGTGGATGAATTTTTTAATCACCATCGTATCTATACTGGCTTACGATTTAGGCTTATTCAGCAAAAAGAAAGATGGCCCGCCTTCGGTCAAGCGCAGCCTAATCAATACCCTCATCTATATTTCACTTGCCGTCTTGTTTGGCTGGGACACGTGGACGGATTTGGGTGCAAAGGCAGGGATGGAATTCTTCACCGGCTATGCCATGGAGTTGAGCCTTTCGATTGATAATATTTTTGTTATCTCGCTGATTTTTTCTTCTCTAGGAATACCTGCACAGTACCGTCACCGCGTATTGTTCTGGGGTATTCTTGGCGTGCTGATATTACGCGGCATTATGATCGGTGCTGGCGCCGCGCTGATTAGCCAATTTAGCTGGATATTGCTGATATTCGGCATCTTCTTGCTATTTACCGGCTTCAAAATGCTATTTGTTCAAAACGAACACAGTGAAATTGCAGATAATCCTGCGCTGAAATGGATGCAAAAGCATCTGCCCATTACCAAGGAATTGCATAAGGAGCGTTTTTTCGTGCGTCTGCCTAACCCGCAGAATCCGTCACGCAACATGACCTTTATCACGCCGCTTTTTGTTGCGTTGGTGCTTGTTGAAATTGCCGATCTGGTGTTTGCAGTGGATAGCGTGCCAGCAGTGTTCGCCGTAACCCAAGACCCATATATCGTTTATACAAGCAATATCTTTGCGATTATTGGCCTGCGTTCATTATTCTTCCTGCTTGAAGACATGGTGCATCGCTTTGAATACTTGTCCAAGGCGCTTGCATTTATTCTGATATTTATTGGCGGAAAGATTACGGCGGCTGAACTGCTACATTACCATATGCCAACGGAAATAAGCCTTTCAGTTGTACTTACGCTCATTTTCAGCGGGATTGCGATTTCGCTGCTTAAAACACGTAAAAAAGACAAAGCTTAAAAATCAGGAAGCGCCGCCAGAGATAATCTTGAATTGACGGCCCGTTGGCATATCGCCCAGTTCGTCGATTTCTTCTTCGGTCATCGCCTGGATTTGGGTGATTTGCTCTTCTAGCGCGGCAACCTTGGCAACCAGCTTTGGAAGTTCGCTTAATAAAGCAGTACGTTCATCAAACAGCTGGCTGTTTTGTTGTTGCTGGATGTGCAGATTGTTCTTGATGGTGTCAAGCGCAGCGCTGCTGCCGCTTTTAATTTGCGCCAATTCGGCTGATTGTTTTTCAAAATCTTGCTGCGCATAACGGAACTGGCTCAACACCATCGCCATCTTACCGGTAATGCTAGCCGCCGTTGTTGCCAGTGCGCGAATTTGTTCGGAAATCTTGGCATTTTTCTCTTCCGGAATGGGTGCGCCGAGATGGGCTTGCAGTTTTGCCAATTCAATGGTTACGTTTAATGCAACCACATTGCCATCGGTGGCAAGGCCTTGCATCCCGTGCATCAATTCACCAATCGAATCTACAAAGTGTTTGGTCTGGTCATTGATGTGACCAATGCGACCCAATGACATGGCAATTTTTTCGCCCTGATGTTGCAGTATTTCCACTTCGCTACGGTTGATTTCGACGCGTGGCGGTTGCTTGATATCGCTATCGGCATGGCGTTGCAACACCTGAATATCTTTCTTCAATTCTTCGCTGTCTTTATGAAGGCGGTTCAGGCGATTGATAAGCGCAAGGGTAGAAAGCGAACGTGCTTCAAGAATACGTTTGCGGGTTTCAGCCACTTCATCAGCCGAGGGTGCACGGGTGGAAGCCGCCTGTTCGGTTTCAATTTCCAGTTTACGGATTTTTTGAACGTATTTATGCAAAATAGTCGAACGTAACGTAACAATTATCGCCATGCCCAAGGTGGTAAGCCCAACCAGCAGCAAAATAATCATAATCGATTGCTGGCGAACAAACTGGAAATGTTCATCGCCGAAATGCTGACGCGAATTAATAAGGTCGTTCAAAGAGTTCTGAGCAGTTTTTAATGCTGGTTCCACTTCATCTTGTAAAATTCCACGCGCTTTGGTTGCGTTGCCATCTTCAACTGCTGTTTCCAAAGCTTTGTCGGTTGCAGCAAGGAAGCTGGTTATATTATAGCGAATGGCTTCGATCACTGTGCCAGCGGTTCCCGACGTGCTGAGCATGGCCAGATTGCCAAGATTTTGCGTAATATCTTCGCGGGTTTTGTTGGATTGACGCTCTTTAAGCATCATGCGGTTGAAATCCTGTTGCAGCAGAAAATCATAGGTGAGCATGGAAAAGGATGCGATTTCCTCTTTCAGATTAACTGCCAGAACCAATGAACGGTCATCTTTGGATTGGAATTGCACGGATAAATCCGTTATGCGCCACAAACCCCATACCGAGAAAATCGTCGATGCAACGCCCAATAATGCCAAAAACCACAACATTGCTACGGGCGTGATAGGCTTATGCTTTGGCTTTACTGCTTCTGCGGTTTGGACGATGTCTGGAACTTCTGAATTCATTTCAGGATTTAACTTATCATGGTCTGACATGGGTCTGGTCCTTAAATTTACTTCGGCGAAGGGTATAATCGAAGCGCCCTTCTACATCTGGGCTAAGGCGCTTCTATGGCAGTCTTATTCCGCGGCTTTGGCAGCCAATGCTTGCTGACGCAATGCCGCCTGCGCAGCAGCGAGGCGCGCAATCGGAACGCGGTACGGGGAGCATGAAACGTAATCAAGCCCTGCACCTTCGCAGAAGCCGATGGAGTCTGGATCGCCGCCATGTTCGCCGCAAATGCCAAGCTTCAAGCCAGCACGGGTACGCCGTCCTCGTTCAACGGCAATACGAATAAGTTCGCCGACACCCTGCTGGTCAAGCGATGCGAACGGGTCACGTTCCATAACGCCAAGACGTGCGTAATCAGGCAGGAAGTTTCCTGCATCATCACGGCTGATGCCAAGGGTGGTTTGGGTCAGATCGTTGGTACCGAAGCTGAAGAATTCAGCGGCTTCAGCAATCTGGCCAGCCATTAATGCTGCGCGTGGCAATTCAATCATGGTGCCGACAAGGTAGTTCACCTTCACACCGTATTTCTTTTGCGCTTTTTCAGCTTCGGCATCCACTACTTCCTTCAGAATTGTGAATTCCTTCTTGGAGAAAATCAGTGGCAACATTACTTCAGGCAATACGGTCTGACCTGCCTTTTGAACTTCGCAAGCGGCTTCGAAAATCGCGCGCGCCTGCATTTCATAGATTTCAGGGTATGTAATGCCAAGGCGGCAACCACGGTGACCTAACATGGGGTTGGATTCATGCAATTGTTGGGCGCGAACCTTGATTTTGGCCAAATCGGTCCCCGCTGCCTTTGCCACTTCTTCCATTTCGTTTTCAGACTTTGGAAGGAATTCGTGCAATGGCGGGTCTAGCAAACGAATGGTTACTGGTAACCCAGCCATGATGGTGAAGATTTCAACGAAATCCTTCTTCTGCATTGGCTCGATCTTTGCCAGCGCAGCTCTGCGGCCTGCTTCATCATCAGCAACAATCATTTCACGTACGGCGATGATGCGTTCCGCGTCAAAGAACATGTGTTCAGTGCGGCAAAGACCAATACCTTCCGCGCCGAACTTACGCGCAGTACGCGTATCAAGCGGAGTTTCAGCATTGGTGCGGATTTTCATGCGGCGGTACTTATCAGCCCAGCCCATGAGCGTAGCAAAATCTCCCGATAATTCAGGTTGAACAGTCGGCACTTGGCCAAGCATCAGCTCGCCTGTCGAGCCATCAATCGTCACAACGTCACCAGCTTTAATAACTGTCTTGCCGATGGTCATAATTTCTTTGCTGTAGTCGATATGAACAGTACCCGCGCCAGCAACACATGCGCGGCCCATACCACGGGCAACCACGGCTGCGTGACTGGTCATGCCGCCACGGCTCGTTAAAATACCCTTCGCGGCATGCATGCCATGAATGTCTTCTGGTGAGGTTTCAATACGGCACAAAATAACCGCCGCGCCCTTCGATGCAAGCTCTTCAGCCTTGTCAGCATTGAATACAACTTGGCCCGATGCCGCACCGGGTGATGCTGGCAACCCCTTTGCAACCACTTCGCGCTTCGCCTTGGGATCAAGTGTTGGATGAAGCAGCTGGTCAAGCGCCGATGGTTCAACGCGCTGAACGGCCGTTGCTTGGTCAATCAAACCTTCGGAAACCAGATCCACGGCAACCTTCAACGCCGCCTTTGCAGTGCGCTTTGCGTTGCGGGTTTGCAGCATGAACAGCACACCCTTTTCAACGGTGAATTCAATGTCCTGCATATCGCGGTAATGCTTTTCCAATTTTTCACATACCGCGATGAATTGCTTATAAACCGCTGGCATGACTTCTTCCATCGCGGGAAGGTCAGAACCGCTGGCTTGTTTTGCCTGAATAGTGATGGATTGCGGGGTACGAATACCGGCAACTACGTCTTCACCTTGTGCATTCACAAGATATTCGCCGTAGAAAATCTTTTCGCCGGTTGAAGGATTACGGGTAAATGCAACACCCGTTGCGCAATCTTGGCCCATATTACCGAACACCATGGACTGCACGTTAACAGCTGTGCCCCAATCCGCAGGGATGTTATGGAGCTTACGGTACGTAACAGCGCGCTGGTTCATCCAAGAATTGAACACGGCAGCAATCGCGCCCCAAAGCTGTTCCTGCGCATCTTGCGGGAATGGCTTACCGGTTTGCGCAGATACGACTTTTTTGTAGCCTTCAATAACCTGCTGCCAGTCAGCGGCAGTTAATTCCGTATCAAGCTTCACGCCGCGTTTGTGCTTTTGATCTTCAATCACTTCTTCAAAATGATGATATTCAACATTCAGTACAACGCCAGAATACATCTGAATGAAGCGGCGGTAGCTGTCATAGGCAAAGCGTTCATCACCGCTTTGTGCCTTCAACCCTTCAACCGTAATGTCGTTGAGGCCAAGGTTTAAAACAGTGTCCATCATGCCGGGCATGGATGCGCGCGCACCGGAACGAACGGAAACGAGTAGCGGGTTTTTCGCATCGCCGAATTTTTTGCCCATACGCTTTTCAATCAGCGCCAAGGATTCATCCGCTTGTGCTTTGAGTTCTGCGGGATACTTGCGACCGTTAGCGTAATAATGGACACATGCTTCGGTGGTAATCGTGAACCCCGGCGGCACTGGAAGCGCGAGATTGGTCATTTCAGCCAAATTTGCGCCCTTCCCGCCCAGAAGGTTTTTCATGTCTGCACGACCTTCTGCCTTGCCTTCACCGAAACTGTAAACCCATTTATTAGCCATAAAGTATCCCCTCAGGAGGTCTCATTAAACACATGGAATTAAGGAGGCATAAGGAGCACAAAATGCCCCCCAGAATCAATCTATTTCCGGAGTTTTCCACAGACGGAAATATGGGCTTACGGAGTGCCGTTTGTAAATTTCACCCCTAAATGAAATTAAATTGTTGAAAGTATTGCTAAATACTAATTTAACGCCATGGATTACCAGTTATTTTTAGAAATATTAGAAAAGACCAGACACCACAGGGATGACCAATTCCTTGAAATCGAAGTTCCCTATAACGGAACGATGGGGCTAATTCACCTCAAAAATGCTGAGTTATTGCTGGGTGATGATGATTTGATGTCCAAGGGTATTTTCAGTTTTGGCCGTGGCGGACAGCTGATTATCGGCCAAGGCTATACCACAGCCCAACAAGTTACGGACGCATTACAACACATCACCGATACCTTACGCACCCATAACCGGATTAAACCCATAACACTGGATAACCCGGTTGAATATGCGCGGATTGTCCGCGAGTGGGATGACAGGCCATGGAACGAAATCAAGGATCACACACCCGTGTGTGATAGCGCGACTTTGCAAGCCCTTGGGTTTCCCCGCTTCAATTGCCACTGCGTTGCATTGAAAGTTATTAATGGCCAAGTGCATATCGTATTCGGTGAACGCGGTGAAGGAACCTATGCTGGCGAATGGGACAACGCAATTGGCGGCAAAATGGAAGCCGAAAAAACCCGTGATGAAAATATGCAAAGCGAAACGGGACAGGAAACAAAGCTTAAAGTCACCATCGATGGAAAAATAAATAGCCCGCTTTATCTTGGCACCATTTATACCTTGCGCCAAAAAGACAAATCCATATTCAACCGTCACATATCTGTTTATTTATGGTTGATGAAGCCGGATGATATTCCACAGCCAAATGATGAAGTTATGCATTTTCATACTCTGCCATTTGATAGCTTCATGGATTATCTACGTGATCCAGCGCAAGCATCACGCTTTCCCTACTTTGTGCCGTTGGATGTGTTTTATGCTGTCGCCAAATATCTTAAAACCGAATATGAAAATGGCACGCTGAATGGGGATGGTATGCTGCTTAACGGCCAATCCATACGGCTATTAAATTTGGTTATTGATGAAGCCGAAAGCGCGCCAACCTTAATCGGCACAGGTCATGCAACGCTTGATTTCATCGATAGCGTTGGCGAGCGCCTCGCTAAAATTTCCAAGCCTGCTTATGGACGTTAAACCAGTTTCTCGGCCAAATACGCTTTGAGTTTATCCGCCGAAACACGTTCCTGCTGCGCGGTGTCACGGTGGCGAACAGTAACGGTATTATCCTTCAAGCTATCACCATCTACTGTGCAGCAGAATGGCGTGCCTGCTTCATCCATACGGGCGTAACGCTTGCCAATCGACTGCTTGGCATCGTATTGGCAGGTAAAACTTTGGCGCAAATCCATATACAGCTTTTCAGCCATTTCCGGCATACCATCCTTGTTCACCAAGGGGAAGATACCTGCCTTTACTGGCGCAAGGCTTGGCTTAATGCGCAGCCATTCAGGTGATGCGCGCGACGCATCATATTCATAGGCGTCGCACAGTACAGCCAATACCCCGCGCGTTAATCCGCTGGCAGGTTCAATCACGTGCGGCAGGTACTTTTTGTTATTTTCCTGATCAAAGTAATCGAGGTTGGTTTTGGAATGTTGCGAATGCTGCGTTAAATCGAAATTGCCGCGATGCGCGATACCTTCCAGCTCGCCGAATTTTGGTTCAGAGAACGGATATTTATATTCAACGTCAGCGCAGGCAGTAGAATAATGAGATAATTCATCGCTCGCATGTTCGCGGCGTTGCAGCTTAGCTTTGGTAAGCCCAATACGTTCTTCCCACCATTTCAGGCGGGTTTGCACCCAGAAATCATACCATGTGCGGGATTCTTCAGGCGGGCAGAAGAATTCCATTTCCATTTGTTCGAATTCACGGGTTCTGAAAATGAAATTACGCGGCGTTACTTCGTTGCGGAATGCTTTTCCGATTTGCGCAATGCCAAACGGAACTTTCACGCGCGATGAATCCAGCACGTTTTTGTAATTCAGAAAAATACCCTGCGCAGTTTCAGGGCGGAGGTACGCTTTGCTATCTTCGTTTTGAAACACACCTGTGTAGGTTTCAAACATCAGGTTAAACTTGCGTAGCTCGGTTAATGTACCTGGGTTTTCCGCATCGGGGCCGATGACACTTTCGCGCTGCTTTTCCGTAAGCTCCGTTAGCGGGATGGCCTTTGAGATATCAAACGGCACAATATCGCCGCCACCTGCTTTTTGAACCAACTTCTTTGCTTTTTTTAGAAGGTTAGCTTCGGCTTCGTCTCCATCGAGCGTGCTTAGCCAGCCACCAAATGTTTTGGTTTGACCGCCTTTTTGATAAAGCACATCAAGGCAAATAACATGGTCAGCGCGGTAACGACCCTTGGTTTCGCGGCAATCCGTCATCAAGTCGGCAAAGCCCGCAACGTGGCCCGATGCCACCCATGTTTTAGGGTTTTGAATAATCGAGCTATCTAAACCAACAATCGAAAGCGGTTTACCATCAGGACCAATCGGCGGGCATTCGACCATATCGCGCCACCACGTATCGCGGATATTGTTTTTAAGCGCGATACCTAAAGGCCCAAAATCCCAGAAACCGTTCAAACCGCCATAAATTTCTGACGCCGGAAATACAAAGCCACGGCGCTTGGCAAGTGAGACAAGGTTTGCCATGCGCTGCGTTGCAGTAACGGGCGCGTTATTGGTTTCTTGGGGCTTTAAGGCTGGTTCTGACATGAAAACTTTCCAAATAGTAGGCGTGCAATTGCAATATGATGCACTGCAACCCAATAAAAGTGAAGTTTTTTTAATTAAGCCGCGAGCTTGGTGGCTTTTTTGGCCTTACGGATACGTGACGCCAGGCTGAACCACGCAAGTTTTGCTGCAGCCTTTGCAACAAAGCCTTGGGTATCAAGACCACAGGCTTTCAGCACCATTGATACCACGCGGTTCATATGATGGGCACGATATTTGCTGTAGGCACGCACGGTATATTCTTCGGTGAATTGTTGGCGGTTATATACAACGCCGCCATTGTCATTCGCCGCGCGGTTCTTCGACATACCTGTAAAGTTCGCGGAATAATATGCAAATGATAATTCATCATCTTCGGATTCTTGGATGCGTGATAACCCAATTTTCAAGCGTTGCATGGGTGAAAGTTTTTCAACTTCCAGATAACGCTTAAGATGGTTATAGAAGAATTTGTAATGGCGCAGTTCATCGCCGGCAATCGATTGACAGATGTATTTAAGAACAGGTTCATTCACGGCATCAGCCAATGCGGTGTAATAGGAACTGGTGCCGGTTTCAACGATGCAACGGGAAATGAGCTCCCCTGAGCGTGAACCACGGATGGATTCCTTCGCGGTCAGGTCAATACGGTAGCCCTTGACGAACGCTTTGAAGCTTTCTTTGAAGTTAAATGTCGGGTCAGCCATTTCAGCCCAACGGCCTAATGCTTCGCCATGCTGGATTTCTTCAACGGCCCATTGCTGGATATCTTTCAGGAATTCTTCATCTCCCGCAAAAATATTGGAAAGATAAGTTGCGTAATCATGCGCATTGTATTCAACCAATGCCGCCGCTTTCACAACTTTGAGGATTTCGGGACAAACGAGCGACGAATTGAAATGCGCCCATGGAACATCATCCAGCGACCAGTTCTTTCTAGCTTTTGGCGCTTCTTGTGAAGCGATAGGTGTATCAGCGAGATTCAAAAGGCACCTCTCGTATAATTGGGTTCGCTTTCTTACATTGGGCAGTGCAGCATTGTCAATTGGGGGTATTAATTTCTCTTGTAAAACAAGCGATTAAGTGTTCTGTTTTTGAATATCTGCTTGAGTCTTTTCGCATTCATCCTAACCCTGTTAACAGGCCCGCCACATTTCATGCGCATAGCCTTTCTTAATGTTTGGACCGCCACAAGTGCCGAGGAGCAGGCCGCGCAGGCTATCCGGCTTGCGGGGGAACGGATTGGCGTTGAGGTTGTTCCCTGCTTTAACAATGCGCAGGTTGAAAACGCAAAACCCGATTTTGTGATTGTAAATTCCAGAACTCAGGCAAAGCTGACAGGCTTTCCAACCTATGCGTGTTTGAATGAACCCAGCACGGTTTATTTCCGCGACCCGAAATTACTTCAATATCTTTACTCGTTTGATGGCTACACATCACTGTCCGATAGCCTTGCAGAATTTGCACAGCAGGCGATGGTTGGAATTGGCCGGCAAGAAGATGTCGGCACGTATTTCAGCACTGCGCTTAAACAATCAACCAGCCAAGATGATATTAAGGCTGCGCTAACCAGCGGCAATGCCAAGCTCCCCTATTTCGGGACGAATTGGGATGGCCGCCGCATCGATTTCTTCAAATCATTTGGCGCATGGGATAAGGGCGAAATATACGGGCCAACCACTAGCTGGGGGCATTATAATTTGCCATCATATAAAGGCTCTGTGCCATTTGATGGTAAAGCCGTGCAGGATGTTTACCGCAAAAACGGCATGGGATTAAACCTGCTGGGCGATCACCATTTGCAGGAAGATGTGATTTCCAATCGTGTGTTTGAAATCGCATCAGTTGGCGCAGTGATTATCAGCTGCCGCATGCCGTGGCTTGAAAAACATTTTGGCGACAGCATTTATTACTTTGAACAGGAACGCTCTAACAAACAACTGTTTGAACAGGTTCAGGCCATTCATGCCCATATCATGAAAAATCCGGCGGAGGCTTTGGAAAAAGCCGCGCGTTCACGCAAAATATTTGAAGAAAAATTCGCGCTGGAAGTATTGCTGAAAAAGACGGTGGATTTTCATAAGCAGCATCAAAGCAAAATTGCTGCACAGCTGCGTAATGCGCCATTGGTCAGCGTGATTATCAAAAGCGATGGCACGCGGCCACAGCAACTGGAACGGGCTATTAATTCGGTGGCAGCGCAAGAACATAAGCGCACGCAAATCATCCTAATTAAAACAAAACCCTTTGTTTTCAAGCACAAAGCCGCTGTTTTTCAAGTGGATGGCGGTAGTCTTTGGGATGGGCTGCGCTATGTAAAAGGCGATTATTTTGCGGTGCTACGCGAATGCGATGAATGGTTTCCGCAGCATTTGCGCCGCGCGCTGGAACTTTCCAAGCCAGATCATTTTGTGCATAGCGCATTAGTCACAGAGCACTTAACGCCCGCACCCGATACCGCGTGGATAAAAAATGACGAGATGCGCGGCGTAAGCCACCAACTGGATTTAAAAGAAAAAGATTTCATGACCTGCCTTGAACTTATCACACCATCGGGCTACCTCGCGCCGCGCAGCGTGATCGACGATGCGCTTTTAAAAACACCTCCGGCAGCAGGGGATGAAAAGGCGCTAATGATGGATGTGTTGGCCCGCGCAACACCCATTCAAAGCTTTGCAACAACGGTTCTAACCCGCGCCAGCGAACCCTATGCGGTAGAGCGCTTGAGCACGCTGGAACAAACAAAACTTATGCTGCGCTATTGGCGGGCCAATTCGCATACGGGCGTTCCAAACACGTTATGGGATAGCATTGTGGCAACAGGACATCGTGCCCGAGCCTTCCGCTATGAAACAGACCGGACAATTGAAGGCGACGTGATTACTGACCGCCTGCGCGATTGCCGTTTTGACCGCAAGCGCCTGAAGCCCATGCCCTTCCCCTATATGAAAGCCAATACGGTTTTCCAGCAGGGCTGCACACTTGATAACGAAACCACTCTCGCCGCCACCATTAATGCCAACGCGCAAAACAGCGGCGTTGCAGCCTATGTTGTGCTGGCGCAAGACAACACCCTGCCATCCGAATTTTTAGTTGTAATTGAAGCGGAGATTACCCAAGGGCAAATCGGCGTTCATCTTATCCAGAATGAAAACACACTGGAGCGTTATAGCATTGCCCGTGCCATGCCGGCAGGCAATACATACCTACTGGAATTGCCGGTGTATTATCGGCCTGAAATCGCGGGTATTGCCGTTGATTTACAGCCCGGTACCAAGGGCCGGATCAAATCCATAACCGCTTACCGCGAAGAATAATCAAATATCCCCATACACATGCGTTTCGGCTTTTGCGCCCGGATGCGTTACCGCACCCTTTTCCGCATCGCCAACTTGCTGTGCGTATTTCCACAATGCACCCGCTTGGAAATTATTGGTGCGTGGCTTCCATTCCTTGCGGCGCTTTGCCAATTCTTCGTCCGACAACTTCACATTCAAAATGCCTTTAATGGCATCCATTTCAATGATATCGCCATCCTTGATCAAGCCAATCGGCCCGCCCACAGCAGCTTCGGGGCCAACATGGCCTACGCAGAAGCCACGTGTTGCGCCAGAGAAGCGTCCATCGGTAATCAAAGCAACCTTATCGCCAACGCCTTGTCCATACAGCGCAGCAGTAGTGGAAAGCATTTCCGGCATGCCGGGGCCGCCACGTGGACCGACATAGCGGATAACGATAACTTCGCCTTCCTTATAGGTGCGGGCTTCAACCGCAGCAAAAGCATCTTCTTCGCAATCAAACACGCGGGCTGGTCCGGTGAACACTTGGTTCTTCATACCCGCCACCTTCACAATGGCGCCTTGCGGCGCAAGATTACCGCGCAGACCAACCACGCCGCCCGTTGGCGTAATGGGGTTCTTGGTGGTGCGAATAACGTCTTGGTCCGTACGAAATACAACGTCTTTGAGATTTTCAGCAATCGTTTTACCCGTTACTGTCATGCAATCGCCGTGCAGATAACCGCCATCCAGCAATGCCTTCATCAGCATTTGAACGCCGCCCGCTTCAAACATATCTTTGGCGACATATTTGCCGCCCGGTTTCATATCGGCAATATACGGCGTGCGTTTGAATACTTCGGCAACGGCATGCAAATCGAAATCAATACCGCATTCATGCGCAATCGCTGGCAAGTGAAGCGCCGCATTAGTTGAACCACCCGAAGCAGATGCGATGACCGCAGCATTTTCCAAAGCTTTGCGCGTTACAATATCGCGCGGGCGAATGTTTTTCTTAATTAGCTCCATGACAGCTTTACCCGATGCTGCCGCATATTCATCACGGGATTCATAGGGCGCTGGCGCGCCAGCAGACCCCGGTAATGCCAAACCGATTGCTTCGGAAACACAGGCCATAGTGTTTGCGGTAAATTGACCGCCACATGAACCCGCAGAGGGGCATGCAACGCATTCTAACTCATGCAGATCTTCATCACTCATTTTACCTGCGGCATGGGCGCCTACGGCTTCAAATACGTTTTGAACGGTTACGTCTTGCCCGCGGAATTTACCCGGCAAAATCGAACCGCCATACATGAACACGGATGGCACGTTCAAACGCACCATGGCCATCATCAAACCGGGTAACGATTTATCGCAGCCCGCCAACCCAACCATCGCGTCATAGCAATGTCCGCGCATCGTCAACTCGACCGAATCTGCAATCAGGTCACGGCTGGCTAAGGATGACTTCATCCCTTCATGACCCATCGCAATACCATCGGTCACGGTGATGGTGGTGAATTCGCGCGGCGTACCAAAACCTTCCTTCACGCCCTTTTTGACAGATTGTGCCTGACGTGACAGGGAGATATTGCATGGAGCAGCTTCATTCCAACAGGTTGCAACGCCAACAAAGGGTTGGTTGATTTCCTCCTCCGTCATGCCCATGGCGTAGTAGTATGAGCGATGCGGCGCACGTTCTGGCCCGACGCTGACATGACGGCTTGGCAATTTGCTTTTATCCCACTTCACCTGATAGTCTCCTTAGGATTCTTAATATAGGGTTCTTTTAATGGAAAACGACAGTAAACAGCAAGTCCTAGTCTTAGGCGGCGGTAGCCTTGTTGGAAATTACCTTTTGCCGTTATTGGCAGAACAAGGATATCGCGGCTACGTCGTAAGCCGCAAAAAGACTGATACAGGCCTTAATTTTGCATGGTTGCCCACCAATGAAGTGCAGGATGCTTCATGGCACTTGCATGACCGCGCAGTCATCATCAGCCTGTGGCCGATATGGTTACTTGGCCCTGTCATGCCACAATTTTTGGGTGCTTCCCAGTTAATCACCCTCAGCTCTACCAGTTTGTTTGGCAAATCCAAAAGTCTTGATAAGGAAGAAAAAGAACTGGTTAGAAAAATCAGTGCTGCCGAAGAAGTTGTACGCGTCAACAGTGAAACATTCCGTATTCCTTACACCATTTTGCGCCCTACTCTGATTTATGATTGCGTGAATGACCAAAACATTACCTTTATCGCACGCATGATTAAACGCTTTGGCTTCTTCATGGTATCGGGAGAAGCCATGGGCCTTCGCCAACCCATTCACGCGCAAGATGTTGCGCAAGCCGTAGTCAATAGCATCGGTAACAAAGCTGCATTTAATAAATCCATCAATGTTACCGGCGGCGAGACCATCACGTACTTTACGATGATACGCCGCGTGGCCGAAGCGCTGGGCCGGCCCATCCGAATTTTTTCATTCCCGACCTATTTCCTTAAAAACCTGTTGCGGGTGGTACGCATGATGGGATTAACGAACCTTAGCCCCAGTCTGTTTGAGCGTATGAACCAGGATTTGGCCTATGACGGCACGGATGCGTTATCTATTCTGAAACTGAATGCGCGCGATTTTAAGCCTGAATTTCCAAAGGATATGGACTAAGCAAGTTTCCTGCGAAGTACCATTAAATAATACCGCGCCCAAATTGCGATGTTCAAAAGCCAAAGCATCGGCGGGAATGTTGAACCTGAAAAATTCTTATGAAAATAGCGGACCATACTAATGGCCTTGTGCTTTTCAACCACTAAGGATGGCACATCACTGGTTGCGCCAATATGTTTTACCGATAATTGCGGCATGAAGAATATTTTTGCGCCTGCTTTTTTCAAATTGAAGCAAAAATCGACATCCTCCACATGCAGGAAATAGCCTTCATCCAGACCGCCAACCAGCCAGAAATCATCCTTTGGCAAAAACATCGCCGCACCGCTAATCGCAGGCACTTCTTCAATATCCTTGGGCAGGGTTGCTTCATGCCATTTCCAGCGGCGAAAGACTTGGCTTTTAGGAAATAATTTATAAAGCATGAGCGCTTCTACGGTTGCTCGCCAAGGGGTGAGTACATCGCGGCGGCTTCCGCTTTGTTCCTTACCATCGGCATCCAAAATACGCGGGCCAATCAAATGTGGGCGTGGCAGGTTTTGCGATTGTGCCATCAATGTATCCAAATCGCCTGCCTGCAAAACCGAGTCAGGATTGAGAAGGAATATGTAATCACCCGTTGCAACTTTTGCGCCAAGGTTATTGCCTTTGGCAAAGCCGACATTGCCCTGACCGCTTACAAATTTCAGGCGCGGATTTTGCGCCGCCATACTTTCCAGCTTTTGGACCACATCTGCGGGATTCCCATTATTGACGATAACCAGTTCGGCAAGCCCGTCTTGCGCCAGAACAGATGCAATCATGTCGAACAGCACTGCGCCGGTGTGGTACGAAACCGTTATAACGCTTGTTTTTGTTGAATTACTCATGCGCAAAGGCCTAACCCGCTATGCATAGGCTGTCAATTGAGTTTCATGGATGCCCTGTGTAATATCAGCGCCATGTTTATCATACCGCTGATCATTATTTTAACGGCCGTCATTTCATGGTTTATATGCGGCATGGTGCGTAACCGTTTACTGGCAGCATCTATTCTTGATAACCCAAATGAACGAAGCATGCACACCGCGCCCGTACCACGCGGTGGCGGAATTGCGCTGTGGCTAACTGTATTACCGGTTTGGATTATTTATGAAATATATTCTGGCCAATTTGCCGAACATCTTTTTCTGTTATTAGCCGTCGCAGGGCTGATTATCGTTTCATGGCTGGATGATAAAAAATCATTGCCCGCACGTGAACGCTTCATGGTGCACTTGCTTGCCGTTGGATTGGGGCTTGCGTCCCTTCCGGTTACCGATCTGGTGTTTCAGGGCGCACTGCCTTTGTGGTTGGACCGCGTGGTTGCTGGTTTTGCTTGGCTATGGTTTGTTAATCTTACGAACTTCATGGATGGGATTGATGGCATTACGGGTGCCCAAACCATGCATGTAAGTATCGGTTTTATTGTTGCTGGTTTGTTAGCCGGAAGCATTCCAGAAATCGGGTTCATTATCGCCAGTGCATTAACCGGTGCAGCAATTGGCTTTCTGATTTGGAATTGGCATCCCGCCAAATTATTTATGGGTGATGTGGGCAGCATTCCGCTTGGCTTTCTACTTGGCTATTTAATGATGCTGCTGGCAAGCCAAGGCTATTTGGGAATTGCCCTCGCTTTACCTCTTTATTATGCGTTTGATGCAAGCCTCACTCTTATCCGCCGCATTCTCAAAAAACAGAAATTTTGGCAAGCACACCGCGAGCATTATTACCAACAAGCTGCATTGGGCGCTGGCAGCCCCGTTCCAGTGGTAAGGGCAATTATCGCAACAAATGCTGGGCTTTTGGCGCTGTCCATCACCGCGCTCACCATTAATAGTTGGGTGCTTTTATTGGCCCCTTTGCTTGTCTTGGGGCTGTTGTGGTATCTAAAACGTCTTAGTATTTTAAACTCTGGCAATTTAAGCGAGTAATGGTATTGCCCCGTTTCAACCGCGTCATATTTTCATTTGTGCATGATGTATTCATGGCTGCATTTACATTTGCAGTGGCCATGTACCTGCGTCTTGGCGGCGGGCTGTTCGAAATTCCTGCGGAACCGTGGTTGCTTCAAATGCTGCTCTTCGTTTCCAGCAGCATATTTGCATTTGCGATTACCGGCGTTTACCGGGGCGTATGGCGTTACACATCTGTTCGGGATTTGGGAAATATCCTGCGCGCCGTGACATTTGCCGTTGCGATCTTTCTTCCTGTTTCATTCCTGCTCACCCGTCTGGATGGTATGCCACGTTCGGTTGCGGGTATTGTTTGGTTCGTACTCGTTGCGTTTATGAGCGGCTCGCGCCTGTTTGTGCGTTTGCTGCGCGAAGGACGCCTAGACCGTTTCTGGAATGCTAATCATCAAGACCGCACCAATGTGCTGGTGGTTGGCGCAAGCGATGAAGCAGTGCTGTTTATTCAAAGCGCAATTGCTGACCGCGCTTCCCCTTATCATGTCGTGGGTGTGCTCGATGAAAAGGGCACGCGCACCGGCCGTGAAATCCACTCGGTTTCCATTCTTGGCAATATGGCTGACCTCAAGCGCGTTGTGAATGATTTGAAGGCCAAGAACCTTGCCCCTGCCCGTTTGATTATCAGCAAGGTTGCTGGGCGCAGCCCAGGTTTTGAACAATTCCTTTCCGAAGCGCAGGCCCTCGGCCTCACGCTGTCGCGCCTTCCATCTATTACCGAGCTTCATGAAAACGCCGGCTCGCTTTCGAATGTCCGCCCGATTGCGCTGGAAGATTTACTGGGCCGCGCAGAAACCGTACTGGACAGGAACGCGATGACTACCTTTGTGCAACATAAACGCGCATTGGTCACAGGTTCTGGCGGCACCATAGGCAGCGAATTAAGCCGCCAAATCGCCGCATTAAAGCCCAGTGAATTGATATTGGTCGATAACAGCGAATTTAATTTATACGCAATTGAACTGGAACTGCGCGAGGCATTCCCAATGCTCAACATTCATGCGCAGATTGCGGATGTGCGCGATGCGCAACGCATCAACCAGATTTTCTCAACCTTTAAACCGAATATCGTATTTCATGCTGCTGCACTAAAGCATGTGCCCATGGCAGAAGCCAATGTGCGTGAAACATTACTGACCAACGTATTAGGCACCAAGAATGTTGCCGATGCGGCCGCACAATATAACAGCGATGTGATGGTGCTGATTTCAACCGATAAAGCCGTACGCCCAGCCAATGTGATGGGTGCAAGCAAACGTATCGCCGAACATTATTGTCAGGCCTTTGACCACGACAATTCCGGCAAGACACGTTTCCTGACTGTGCGATTTGGAAATGTGCTGGGCTCTACAGGTTCGGTTGTTCCGCGCTTTCAGGCGCAATTGGCAAAGGGCGGGCCCCTTACCGTTACGCACCCTGATATTACGCGCTATTTCATGACCGTGCGCGAAGCGGTCGAACTTGTATTACAGGCATCTGCACACGCGGCTACCGGCATTACGGAGCGCGGCAAAATCATGGTGCTCGATATGGGCAACCCCATGAAAATCGCCGATTTGGCAAAGCAGATGATACGCCTTGCCGGACTAAAACCCGATGAAGACATCAAAATTGTATATACCGGTTTGCGCCCAGGTGAAAAGTTGTACGAAGAATTATTTTCTGACAGCGAAAAGCTGACGCCGTCTGGCGCGGATGGTGTTCATCTGGCCGCGGCTGCGCCAAAACCATTTAATGATGTGAATAGCTTCATCACATCGCTCGCTACCAAAGCCCAAGATGCCACTACGGATGAGCATGTGTTGCGCAGCGCGATTGTCAATTTAGTGCCGGAATTTACAGGCGCGCAGTCTGAGCCGCAAAAGAAAACTGCGCATGGATAAAGAAGCACCCAATAAGGAAATAATGCCCCTTCTTGCCCGTATTGCGGAAGCGCTGGAGCGCATGAAGCCGCCCGCGCCGCAAGCCAAGCATATTCCCAAAGGTGATGCGTGTATCTGGCAAAGTGAAACGCAACAATTAGAAGCATTATCAAGCGTTTCGCGCGTGGACTTAAAGCTGATACAGGGTGTCGATTTACAAAAAGAAATCCTCTTGAACAATACGATGCAGTTCGCCAAGGGCTTGTCCGCTAATAATGCGTTGTTGTGGGGTGCGCGCGGTATGGGCAAAAGCTCTCTCATCAAAGCTATTCATGCAGATGTTTTAAAACACATTCCTAACTCTATCGCACTGATTGAAATTCACCGGGAGGATATTCCAACCCTGCCCGTGTTGCTGCGGTTGCTGCGCGGCGATAAACGCCGTTTTGTTTTATTCTGTGATGATTTGTCATTCTCTGAAAATGAAAGCAGCTATAAATCATTAAAAGCTGTGCTGGAGGGCGGACTTGAAGGCCGCCCCGATAACGTCATTATCTACGCAACATCAAACCGCCGCCATTTAATGCCGCGCGATATGATTGAGAATGAGCGTTCAACTGCTATTAATCCATACGAAGCCGTTGAAGAAAAAGTATCGCTGTCTGACCGTTTTGGCCTGTGGCTGGGCTTTCATCCCTGCGACCAGCAGACCTTTTTTGCGATTATTGATGGCTATGCCGATTGGCTTAAACTGCCGCAATCGCGCGAGGCGTTACACGCCGCAGCCATTGAATGGTCAGTCACACGCGGCGCGCGTTCCGGCCGCGTGGCTTGGCAATTTATTCAGGATGCTGCGGGTAAAGCCGGAATTAAGATTCCGCTATAACTATTTGTAGAGATATTTTGACGGATCCAGCGCTTCTTTATTGCGGCGGATTTCGAAATGCAGTTGCGGCGTATCAACCCCGCCGGTTGTTCCTACACTGCCCAATAAATCGCCCTTGGCCACCACAATATCCTGCTGCACAAACATGCGGTCTAAATGCGCATAAGTGGTCATAAGCCCTGTAGGGTGGCGCACCAAAACCACGTTGCCATAACCCGGGATATCGCTGCCTGCATAGGCAACGGTGCCGCCATCGGCTGCCACCACGGGGGTTCCGCGTGGCACAGCAATGTTTATACCATCATTATTTAGACCATTTGATTTAGGGCCAAAGGTTGAAATAATCGTGCCATTCACTGGCCAGATGAAATTCTTGGGCTCCACGCCCTTTTCAATGCGGCTATGCATGCCGCTATCATCTTGGGGTACTTCCACCTTCTTTGCTTCTGGTGCTTTCAATTGTGGCGGTACAACGGCAGCTTTGGGTTGCGGCAATGGCTCGCTGCCCTCCTCATTCGGGTCTTGTTTTACTTTGCCATGCTTATCACGTGGTACATATTTGCTCGCTGACACCTTCGGCGTTACCGGTTTTTCATCTGCTGTTTTCTGGGGTAATGTTTTTTCAGGTACAGCGACATTCACAGGTGTGCTTGGTCTCGGCATATTTGCCAAGTGATTATTTTTTCTGTCAAATACCATGGGCTGCAAATTCAATGCGCTGGTTGGTGTTCGCGCGGCATATTGCTGTGAGGGCGGCGCATCAAATTGCTGGTTGGCTGCATCCTGCAAGGCTGATTGTTGGCCATTTAAACGCGGCGCATAGGGCGTATCATCTGCCAATTCATCTGCACGCTGTGGTGTAATCGGGTCTGGCGCGACTTGGGTATAAGTGGTTCTTGGTTTACCGGAATGCTTTTTCTTGTATTCCTTCTCATTCTCGGCAGCAATGGGCCCCAATTCAACCGATGGCAGATCACTATCAGAAGCTGGCAGCCGCAGTGTGGTACCTGACGTCAACTGATACGGCGCTTGCAGACGATTTAAATCAATCAGCTCACGCATCGAAACCTTGTTACGCCGCGCAAAGCTATACAGCGTTTCGCCTTGCTGTACGCTGACTGTTCTTCCGGGTTTGATTGAAACCGATGATGACGGGGTTGTATTGCGCGGGCCACTCGCGCATGCCGACAAGCCGAGCAAGGCAATCATCAAGACATGTATAAAAGTGAGGCGAAGCATTTGGCCTTGCGGTTAAGCGGTGGAGATTTTACACAGTAATCTTTTCCACGCCGCCCATATAAGGTTTCAAGGCAGATGGAATCAAAACACTTCCATCATCTTGCTGGTAATTTTCAAGAACCGCAATCAGCGCCCGGCCCACAGCAACGCCCGAGCCATTTAGCGTATGTAAAAACTGCGTATTTTTATCACCCTTGGCGCGGAATCGTGCCTTCATACGGCGCGCTTGAAAATCACCGCAGTTGGAACAGGATGAAATTTCACGGTATGCATTTTGCCCGGGCAACCATGCTTCAATGTCATAGGTTTTCTTGGCAGAAAAACCCATATCGCCGGTGCATAGCAACACGGTACGGAATGGGATTTCCAGCTTCTTCAAAATCGTTTCCGCTGCATCGGTCATCCGCTCATGCTCGGCATTCGATTGTTCTGGCGTCGTGATGCTCACCAACTCAACTTTATAGAATTGATGCTGGCGGATCATGCCACGCGTATCGCGCCCTGCTGCGCCCGCTTCTGCGCGAAAACACGGTGTGCGTGCTACAAAACGATATGGCAACGCTTCAGCTTCCACAATGCTGTCATAGACAATGTTGGTGAGGGGCACTTCTGCGGTTGGAATAAGCCAGAGAGGCGGCGCAACCCTGATATCACCATCATTTGCCCAATTTTTTGCTACAGTCGTGGGAATTGAAGCGTAGCCTGCATAGGTTGAAAACTGATCATCTGAAAATTTAGGGAATTGCCCTGTACCAAACATCATTTCTGGACGTACCATCAACGGCGGAGAAATTTCGGTATAGCCAAAATCGCGTGTATGCACGTCCAGCATGAAATTGCCCAGCGCCCGTTCCAATTGCGCCAATTGCCCCTTTAAAATCGTGAAACGCGCGCCGGACATTTTCGCGGCATTATCAAAATCCATTAATTTAAGTTTTTCGCCAATGTCATAATGTTCCTTGGCAAAATTAACGCGGCGGGGCTCGCCCACTTTGCGCAGTTCCAGATTAGCTTTTTCATCTTTGCCATATGGCACATCATCTGCGGGCACATTTGGCAATGTGGAAAGCAACTTATCAATTTTTTCTGCTGCCACCAGCTCTTGATCTTCGAGTTCAGGAACAAGCGTTTTAAGCTTTGCAACTTCGTCGGTAAGAGCTGTAGCATCTTCGCCGCTGCGCTTCATATAGCCAATTTGCTTGGACAGTTCGTTACGCCTTGCCAGCATTTCCTGCAATTGCGTTTGAATGACGCGGCGCTCTGCGTCCAGTTTGATGACTTCGGCAGCTTGGTGCGGCAAATTGCGGCGTTCCAAACCGTTATCCAGAATTTTTGGATTATCGCGAATGAGTTTTATATCGTGCATTTTTAAACCTTAGCTATTTCACGGCTTTGCGCCGCCTTCTTTTTATCAATCATGCCTGCAATCACTATGGCTACTTCATAAAGCAGGCAAAGCGGTATGGCTAGGGAGAGCTGACTAATCACGTCTGGCGGCGTTAAAACCGCAGCAATGATAAAGTTAATCACAATGGCAAAACGGCGGAATTTCTTCAATTGCTCAGCCCCCAATATGCCCAGATGCACCAGCAGGATAAGCGCAAGCGGCAATTCGAAGGCAAAACCAAAAGCTAAAATCATTGACATCGCAAGGCTGAGATAGTCCCCCACCCGCGCTTCCAGTTGAATGGGTAGCCCCGCCGCGCCGCTGCTGTTTTCAAAGCTGAGGAAAAAATGCCATGCGGCTGGAAATACAAAATAATAGGCTGCCGCAGCGCCAGCATAAAACAAAAACGGCGTCAGAAATAAATAAGGACGTATAATGTTTTTTTCATTCGCATATAGTCCCGGCGCCATAAATCGCCAGATTTGAATTAGGATGAATGGCGCGGTAATAAAAAAACCCGCCCATACGGCAACGCCCATATAGGTAAAAAAGGCTTCCGTCAGGTTCGTATAAATCAGACGGCGCGGCATTTCAGCGCCCTGCGCTTTCATGGCATCAGCCAGCGGCGCAACCAGAAAACTGTAGATGTCTTGCGAAACGAAATAACAGGCGACAATGCCAATAAATAACGCTGCCGTGCACCACACCAAACGGTTGCGCAATTCAACCAGATGCGCCAGCAACGGCATTTCATCTTTCTTTTCGTTGCTTGGCTCTGGCGGCAAATCGGTCATGGTGCAGGCTTCGCTTTATCGTTGGCCGCCGCAATATGCGCTTCGTCTTCCTGCTGATCAGCATCCGGTTCAATCTTTTGCACTTCGGCCTTGGTAATATCGACGCCGTATTTTTCAAAAGCCTTTTTTTGAATATCGTCGGCTTCCTGCTGCATGGATGCCAAATCGACCTGATTGGGCAAATCATCCCAATGCTTTTGAAAATCATACATCATCAGCCGCGCTTTGCGTGACCACGCCCCCACCTGACGCATCAAGGGGGGAATATCTTTTGGCCCTATCGCAATTACCGCGACTGCGCCAATCAACAATAATTCTGGCCAGGCAAGTCCAAGCATAACAGTATCCGGATTATTTTATTTTTTATCGTCGGGAAGTTTTTTGTTTTCCCCGTCCTTGCCTTCAAGGCCTTCTTTAAAGCTGCGGATACCCTTGCCCAGATCACCCATTACATTGGGCAACTTACCTGCCCCAAAAACGATCAGGATAACCGCAAGAACAATCAGCAAATGCCAGAAGCTAAGACCCATAAAATTGCCTTTTCCTAATTAATCATCGCCATCAGCGTATTTGCCTTTATAGCTGACCAGTCTGTCAGCAATTTGATAGGCAGCATTACGTACGGCCTGCATCGTCATATCATTCAGATTGCCCCAATTACCCTCAAACCGTGCAAGGCCGGAGAATGTGCGTGGGCGTGAACCTGAACCTTCTGCACCACTAATATGGTCATCGCTGTCTGCGCGGAAAGTTTCAACGGCAAGAATAGCGCCGTCATTGCGTACCAACATGGTCGTGCCTTCGACCACCACGGTACGGGTACCGCCGCCAATCATACCTGCCAAAATCGGACCTTCTTCACGCGGTGATAAACGCATATGCGCATCAACCAACAAATAGGCATCTGCGCCGATACGGTGGGTGATTTCGCCGATTGCGCGGCGCATTGGTTGTGTTGCCCAGCGATTATCATCGCCGCCGCCCAAAACAGTCATAGATGGCGTTGACAAATTCGTACCGAATTCAAGCTGCGGGAATACGCGAGTGTTTGCACTGCTTACGATATCCTGCTGATCCTGATTAATGGTTGGTGTACGGTTAAGCGAAGGCATCAAATTATATTGGGATGGCGTATGCTCGTTTGATGTAAAGGTGCCGGCTGGCTTCTGCGTATGCACCATCGTCAGCTTCTTCATGTTATTCGCAAGGAATTTGAATTCCGCGCCGCTTTGCAGATTGGTTAGAATTTCAGGGCTATTGGCGATGTACAAATCTTCATAATCGGTTTCGCGAGTATACGCCACGCGGCTGACCGCAGGGTTTACAACATTAAAGCCTTTAAGCAGCAGGTATTCGAAAATTTCATTCTCGAACTTGGTCAGTGCGCGAACAACATGACCGCGTGCCAATGGCAACATTTCATGTGTTTCACTGGGGCGCGCGGTAACTGATGCAAGTGCGATGCTGCGCACAGCTGCCACTTCACGCGGCGATGTATCAAGCGTGATATTGCGGTATCCAGAACCACATGCAGTCAGACTTGCCAAAAAAACGATACTGAATATCACGAGTATCGGGCGAAGTTTTAAACGGTTAGACATGAGGTTCCTCATCAAATTTTTAACTGGGATTTAGGAAAACAAACTGAAAAGGCTTTAGAATCAAGGCGTGGCAAATCAAGGTGGTAATTAGCTATGGCATTCGCATGATGCACAGGCAAGAAAATTATGTATTTTTTACACGTTGATTTGCGCCGAAGCCCTTGATTCACTAACCTATTTACATCTTGTTAATAATTGAAGCCCATAGTTTATGATAAGGACGATTAGTTTTATTGGGCTATAT
>JANRLI010000019.1 GCA_033762625.1 Alphaproteobacteria bacterium | reverse complement strand
CACAATGATTGCAGAAATCACCGCTTCTGATGCAGCTCTGGCTGGAACATCCGGCTATGATGAGGTGAGATCATGGTTTTCAGCCCTGCGCGAAATCGCCGCAAAAGCAAACCCCACCCTGCCCACCACATATTGTTCAACGCGCAGCATCTATGATGGAAGTTTTAGTCCGTTTTTTGGATACCACGCCGATTTCAACGGAGACCCCGTGCCGGATGCTCCTGTTCAATGGCGCACCGTGATTACATTAATTGGAGCAGGCACAAAAATTATCGAAGAGAAAAAACTGAAAGATGCGTGCCGGCGCGGCACACCAAAATATGAGGAAGCCATACGCATTGCCGAGGCAGAATTTCCTATACCCACACCGCCAGCAGTTGTTCAACAAAGTGGACACCAAAGCAGAAAGCAATTGCGTGTAGCCCAACGCAAATCCGATGAAGCATGGCACAACGATGCGGGGAATAAAGCCCATATCCAATATTTGCGCCTGCGCAGGGCGACGCGCCGTGAAGAAATTTTACTGGGGGATGTTCCCACGGTTTGTGCACGCCCAGGCGATATGGTGTTTATTTCCCAACAGCGCCCCAAGCATTTATGGCATGGTTCCCCACAATATACGGGCGGACAGCGTTTGGGCTTGGTTCTTGATCACATAATGGTTTTGAATATCTAATAAAAGGGCTTGCGTTTATCGGCAAAAAACCTTTTATTACCCCCCTACCTATAAAGTGCGGTCGTGGCGGACTTGGTAGACGCGCAGCGTTGAGGTCGCTGTAGGGCAACCTGTGAAAGTTCGAGTCTTTTCGACCGCACCATTTAATACCCAGACATGCTGAAGAAGTTATCCGACAACACTCGCAACAAGAATGATGCGGTCGAATATTGCCGCGTGTAGCATCATTATTTTAATTTAAAATTTGGATTTTTCAAGCGGCCTGCGATGGCTTTGTTTCTTCGCTTGACGCTTCTGGCGCGTCTTCCGTTGCGATATCGCTCGCAGGTTCCGGCGTTGCTTGTGCAACCGCGGTTTCAGCTACAGGCGCAACGGATGGATCAATAGCGGCCTCACGCTTGCGGCCCAGCATGCCAACCATGGATTGAGCCATGCGTTCAAAGCGTTCCTTGATTATCTGAGCTTCTTCATTCACCGAATTGCGGGTGTGCTGTTGTTGCTCTGCGGTTGGTTCTGGTTGCTGATCGCTGCCATCATCGGTTGGAATTGCATCTTCAATGATTTCGGCAACAAATGGGCGACCCGTATATTCAATCTGCGCAAGGCCATCAAGTATATTATCAATATGGTCAGCCAAGGTTGACAGGGTTTCACTGACCGCTGTGGCAGATGGAAGGCGTTGCATCGCGGTTTGCTGGTAGTAAGCAGCATAATCGGCACATTGGCCATAAACGGATGCCACACGGCGCGCCAAATCGGAACCGAGCAAGCCGATTGAACCCACATGCGCCTGATACACAACGGCGCGAATGCGCGGCCAAAGTTGCGATGGGCGCGGCTGGTTTTCTGCTTCACCAAGTCGGCGCTGGCGCATTAGTTCACGGGCACGCGTGCGGCAAATATGACGCGCGGATGTCAGCTCGCCATTAAGTGCGGCCGCAAGCGCTCTGCGCTTTTCTGCAAGCTGCATCCGGTCACGAATAACCGCAGCGGCGCCAAATGCAAGCGCGCCGAAAATCCACAACAGACCGCCAATAATGCCTTGATAGCGTTCGAAGAAGCCGCCTTGCGCTGATGCATTTGCTGCAGCAGCATTCGGCGCTACTGCAGCCGGTTGAGGTTGGGCAGGTTTGGTTGCCGGTTGTGCAGCAGGTTGCGGCGCAGCTTGAGCTGTTGCTGTTTCGGCTTGCTTAGGCGCAGGTGTCGCTACACTGGTTTCAGGCACAATCAATGAAAGTGCAGTGCGTGGTTCTTCGCCCCGTGCAACAGGGTCTCTTTCTGCCGGGCGCGAGCCGCCCTTGATGGTTTCAACTTTTGCACCCATGGCTGTAATGGGCTGGGCTGTAGGCTGGGCGTTAGTTGCCGCAGATTGTTGTGCTGCCGCTTGGACCGCCTGCGCAGTTGTCGGGGCAACAAGCGGAACGGTTACGGTGTTGGAAGGGTTGCTGAGCGGAACCGAATTCACCATCGGCATGGGAGCAAACAACCCTTTGTTCAACGATTGCGCTTCTTGTTCCACTTTCTCATAAACTTCGGCGAGTGAATTGTTTTTCAATGCTTTTCTGTCAACCATTGCCCAACCTTGGCGGAGCATTTCGTAGGATAAATCAGGCGTATCTACGGTTCCGCAGAATGCGATGGGGCGACCATCCTTATCCTTGTCGGTTACTTTGCAGAGCACGGCGCCCTTGATAATCGCATCAAGCTTCTGGCGGGCTTGAGGTCCATAATTCGATGAAATCCCAGGGGTTACGATACCAAACAGGCGAATTTCCTTTTCGCCAATCATCAGGCGCTCACCGTCCAAAGCCTTGGCAACACCTTCAAATTCTTTAGGTTCCTTGGCCACCGTACTTTGCTTGGCCAATTGCTTGGCGTTTGCCTTGGCAATGCTTTCCTTGGCCATTTCCTTGGCAGATTGCTTGCTTGGTTTCGACGCATTGGGATCGGTTGAGAGTGCTGTCTTTGCGGCAACCTTTATTGCATTGCTAAGCGAACCTGTTGGTTTGGGGGGCGGCGTATAATCAGGAGCGGCTTCGTAAAGCGTAACTTGTTGAACGGGTTCGCGGGGTGCTTTGTGCGGTGCGGGCATAACATCACTTTTTGCGAATGCATGAGCCGTGGATAGGCTTAGCAAAGCTGCGAAAGTGACTGCCAAAACGCGCATGAAAATTGTTCCAAAACTGGCGAAAAAATTTGCACAAAAACTTAACGATTCAGGAATGCCCCAAATCATTAACGGACACTATAGCAAATCGCAGGAACAAAATGGAAGAGTCTTGAATGCGCTATTCGCTTGGAATCAAGACCATTTTTCCGTTTTTACGCGCGCCTTGGCCTTACTTCGGATAAAGACGGGTTGGGTCTGTATCGAATGCTTTGATGTAGTTATCATAGCTGAGCAAGCTTTGCGCAAAGCCGCGCGTCAATAAATCGAGCATCGCATTGTATTCATATTTGAATTCCGTTGTATCACGCAAATGAAGCAGAACTTCTGCTGCGCAATCACCCAGCCCTGCAATTTCAAAAAGGCAGCACAGTTTGTGAAGGCGCGTTCGGTCAAAATCAAATTTCCATTTATCCGAATAGGTTATATCGCCGCCATCACGGAAATAGATTGCATCCCCCCACTGGATTTGTCCTTTGATGGTTTGCGCCGGAAGCTTATAGGTAAATTGCGCAGGCAGTGCGCCTTTGCTGCACGGATAACTATCCAGCACATATAATGAAAAACCTAAATCCCGCATGAAGCGGTCAATGTTGCAAAAGACGTTGGCATGCGGGTGCGCGGGGCCATGAAACGGCACCTCGATTGATGCGCCCAGCACGCTGCTTTTGAGCGTTTTTTCAGCGCCCAGCAGCACTTCGTAATCATGCCCATCGGTATCGATTTTGATAAAATCCACATCTTTGATGCCATGCTGTTCAACATAGGCATCAATCGATATCCGTTTATCAGTCAGCGTTGTTTTCTGATTGTTGTTAAAATAGGTGTCGGTGTAGTTGATATTCATCGCCTTCCATGCCCGCTCATAGCTGGTGCGTTTTTGTGGATCGTTGGTGCGCGATGCGATGGGGTCAGCGAACAGCTTTTGGGAAAGCAGTTCTTCATAGCCTTCAAAACCGACAAAATAATTCTCATACTTGATACGCGGATTTTGATTGATCGAATTAAGACGTGCGACTTCTTCCACAATCACATCAAACCCTATCGCATTAAATTTATCGCCCAGGGATAGCCAGTGTTGTTCCACCCCTCCACTCGCCCCTATATCCAGAAACATGAAATCCGGAAGGCCAAAATTACCAATATTGCGAAAACTGTAAGGCAATACAGGGTTGTAAACGATGTCTCGGGTTGCCATGTTACCTCTTTTTCAATATGGCGGTGCGGAAATATGGGCTGTTTCCTGCGGGATCCTGATCAAACATGATCCACCAATCGCATTTTGCGCATAACTTTGAAAGCTCGCTTTTGGGGTCATCATACATATCACACAGCTTATCGTAGGATTCTTTCAGCGTATGGGTTTCTAAATCAGGGAGCCAGCTCACATCGTGGTCATGGGCATAGACAATCATCGCGCAACATGGCGCAACCTTGCCCGATGGCAACACATAGGTCTGAATGGCGCAATCGACACGCTTTTTTGGGGTGGCCAGCAAATTGCGGTAACGGAAGGTATCAAAGTACTCGGCATTGAAATGCACTTTGTCTACACCGTGTTCACGCCAGAATGCTTCGTATTCCGGTTGCAGATGGAAATTTGTTTTAAATAGCGTACAGCCAATTTCAATATCAAGATCAGGAAATTCAGCGCGGCGCGTGTTGATATATGCCAGCGCATCGAGAATAACCTGAAACTTTCCGCCGCGGCGGATACGTTCATAGTGGCTGGCATCAATCGCATCGCAGCTGATGCGGAAGGAACGCAGGCCAATTGCCAGCAACTCATCAATTAGTTTTGGTGTATAAAATTGCCCGTGGCTTAACACCTGTGGTTTAAGACCACGCGAAATGGCATAGCGCAAATGGTCAAGCGAATTGGGATCAAGGAAAAACTCGCCGGTGGATGCGAGATAGATATGCGAACCAGCCGGATATTCATCCATCGCTTTTCGAACGAGTTCAGGTTTTAGCAATTTCCCCTTTTTTACGGCATTAGGGCCGTTGAAATGGCACATGACGCAGGAAAGATTACACACTTCATTGGTGGTGATTGCGCCGGGTGCAAAATTTGGCGCACGTTTGGTTTTCGCCTGGAACGGCGCAGTGGTCAACGCATGAAGGTCAATGCCGGTTTCACCCGGCTGCAACGCATGCTTGGCTTTTTTGATTTTCAACCCATCAAGCGTAGGCAGTTTCAGCATGGCACACCTTATCCGGTTTTTTTCTGCTTCTCTTCATCCAGCAATGCTTTGCGCGATAATTTTCCGATCATGGTTTTTGGCAGGCTGTCGCGGAATTCAATTAGCTTTGGCATTTCAATGGGTGACAGCTTATCGGATAAAAACGCCATCAACTCATCACGCGTTAAGCTGGTTCCGGGTTTCAAGGCAATGTATGCTTTTACAGTCTGACCACGGTAAGGGTCGGGCAACCCTGCAACAACGCATTCGGCAACCGATGCATGCAGATAAATCGCCTCCTCCACATTGCGGGGATACACATTATAACCGCCGCATAAAATCATATCCTTGATGCGATCAACGATAAAAATATATCCATCTTCGTCGATATAGCCCACATCGCCGGTGTGAAGGCGCATGCCTTTATCTGTGGGGATGAGCGTATCTGCGGTTTCAGCTTCATTCTTCCAATAAGCCTTCATAACCTGCGGACCAAGAATGCAAACCTCGCCGCGTTCCCCCATGGGCAATACGGTTTTTTTATCTTCAAGGCTAACGATTTCAATACGCGTGCCGGGTAATGGCAGACCGATTGAACCAGCCTTGTTTATTCCTTCCAGCGGGTTGCATGTAGCAACGGGTGAGCTTTCGGTCAGACCGTATCCTTCTGCCACAACACATCCCGTGACGGCTTCAAAGGCGCGCTTGATGTCAATCGGCAGCCCCGCGCCGCCGGAGATACAATATTTGACTGATGAAATATCATAATCGCCCAAGCGGCGGAAATTACTGATCGCCGCATAAATGGTGGGTACCGCAGGAAACAATGTGGGTTTCTTGCGGTGAATTAAATGGACGACCTGCTTTAATTCAAAACGCGGCACAACGACAATCGTGGCGCCAATCAGAATTCCCAAATTCATTGCAACCGTCATGGCAAAGACATGGAAGAATGGCAGCACGCCTAGTAAAACTTCCTCCCCCTCCTTGGCCATGGTGAACCACAGGCGTGATTGCTGCGCATTCACGGTAAGATTACCGTGTGTTAGCATCGCGGCCTTTGGGATACCCGTGGTTCCGCCCGTATATTGCAGCACCGCGACATCATTATGCGCGTCAATTGCGACCGCTTGCGGCATTCCGTCATTATTCATGAGCGCGTCATAGGTCACATGATAATTATCACGCGGAATGAAGGAGCATTCGCCTTTCTTCAAAAGACCAAATAGAAAACCTTTCACCGGCGGCAAGGCATCGGATAGCTTGCACACGACGAGGCGCTTTAACGCAGTCTTGCCAACCATCTTGCCAATTTTTTCATAGGTAATTTTTAAATCCAGCGTAATGGCAATTTCCATTTCGCTATCTGCAATCAAATGTTCAAGTTCACGCGCAGCATAAAGCGGATTGAGATTCACAACTACCCCGCCCGCCATTAAAATCGCATAATAGAAAATCACCGAGTATGGCGTATTCGGAAGCAGCAACCCGACGCGCGTTCCTTTTTTCACACCCAGTTCCTGCAAGCCTTTGGCGGCATGCTCCACCTGACTTTCAAGTTGTGCATAGGTCGTGACTTTATCAAAAAAATCCAGCGCGATGCGGCGCGGAAAACGTGCCGATGCCTTGATCAGCATTTCATGGGCGGGATATTCGGGTAACGGGGCGTTCCAGTTGACGCCGGCAGGATAAGTCATCAAAAGCCTTTCATACTCTGTATTCGTATCATACCCAGCTTTGACTAAATGTTAAGGTTTTTATATGATTTTCGAATGATGGGATTCAAAGCTGGCTTTACGATATCACGCCGACAATTTATGGCTGCAAGCGCTGTGTTTCTTGCCGCCGGCAATAATGTTGCATACGCGAAGGCAGGGCAACCCATCCGGTATTGTGTGACATCGCCTTACATGGATGATTTGTCGCCAACGCCCCTTCCCATGAATAATGGATTGGCTGCCGGAGAATCAATTCAAGCCATTCCCTTCGCGCAAATCCCGGAAAGTGACTATAAAACCCAACGCACACTGCTTACCGTTGCCGATGAAGACGGTAAACGCATTCGCCGCGTTTTTGTGCCCGGGTCACTGCACAATGCAATGTTTAGCGGCACAACTATTTTATGTCTGACGCGCGGCAATCCCGGATATTTTTATGCGCTGGACACAGAAACATTACAACCTGCCAGTGTTGTATTCCCTGAAAGCGGCACATTATTCGGCGGGCACATGATCCCGTGGATGAATGACGGACAAGTTGCCATCACTGTCAACATCCAGCGCGAAGGTGCATATGACCGCGTGGATGTATATGATGCAACCACATTGAAGAAGATCGAACAGATCAATTCATACGGGTTTCAGGCGCATGAATTGGCCCTGACCCCTGATAAAAAGACGTTATATGTCGGGCATTATGGCTCGAACTATTCTTCCGGTCCGTATAAGCATCTGGCGCAGCAAAACGAGATAAGGCTACGTGCACCCGATGGTCAGGCAAAGCCCATGACGTTTTATCCTGGCAGTGTCAGCGCCATCAGCTTGGACAACAAAACATTGATCGACCGCCAAAGCAGTGACCGCAACGGCCCGCAGGGGCACTTAGCACCATCATCAACGGGGCAGGTTTTTTTAACGCGCCTTCCGCCATTTCTGATGCGCAGAGGCGATGAAATGCAAAACCCTGTTTATGCGGAAGGCACGGAAAATAAGATATGTACAACGGAGATGTTCAGCCAGCATCGTCTTAGAGGAACAGGAACGACCGTGGTAGTGGATGATACACATCAACAATTCATCTTGGCCAATACACGTGAGAGCGCGATGTCATACGGGGCATTGAGCACACCGCAAGAGATGAAGAAGTCCGCACCCACTGCATTCAATGCGTATAAAAAGCCGCAAGGATTGGCATTCCACCCCGATGGGATCCATTATATCGCATCATGCACCAACGGGTTCATGACATTCAAACGCAGCACACACGAATTTGTGCCGGAGCGTTCATTCACCGTGGCTCTTGGCGAACATAGCCATATGTGTCTGGGTTAAGGCGTTGGCTCGCAGAACGCAAGATCGCGCACAAAAAGTTTGGGATTCTTTTCACCGCGCACAACATCGGTGAAAATACCGCGTACCGGCATCCCTTTTTTACCATCAGGCAATTCGCATTCAGTCTTTTGGCCTTTTATGACCAATGAGAACAGTTTGCCATCCTTCCCCACCAGTGCGGTTGGCAATTTGCTGCGCAGCAATTCAACGGCAAGTGTCGGGCGTATTTCATCAATGGTGCCATAGAAGATGGCATTTTCCATTTCCCCGCGTAGCAGGCGAACCTCTTTGAATTCTGCTGGGACCTGCTTTTTCAGTTTTTCGGGCAACGTATCCACCTTTACCGTTTCAAAAGTGACGCGTGCAGCAACAGTTTGTTCGGGCGTTGCTATCTTCATTTTGATATTGAACGGCAATCCCATATTCAATTTTACTGGCTGTGAAAACACATAGCCGCGATCCGGCACCATTTTATGGCAGGCATGGCATGCAGCGGATTTTTCGGTTGGATCACCATCAAAGGTTTTGCCGTTTTCATCGAACAGCGCATACCCCCAACCATCGGTGTCTTTGAATTTTTCCTTATCCATCACCATCAACTGGTAACGCTGTGCGCCCGATGGCACCAGCGAACTGGTAAAGCCGGGATCATCCGCGGTCATCAGACCGATCTTTGCAAAGGCGGCATCCTTTGGATAATCGATACTGCCCGACATGAGTGTTTTCCACGCCGCATCATTGGCATAGGTCAGGCGCATTTCGCCGGTATCCTTGCGGTAGCGCACGGTGACGTAATTCCATTTGGTCGCAAAATCGGAATAATCCTTGAACTTGAACCCGTTCATGGAATCCAGACCGCCAAATTGGTCATGATGCATAGCGGGCATATGTGAGGACGCTATTTGCGCGGGCTTTTCCTCAGCCATTAGCATTGCAGGCATCAGTGCGAAGAGAAAAAATGCCGCAGAGATCGATGCATGAGTGGATTTCATCAGTCGCATCAAAGCCCATCACAATAGGATTGGCGGTCGATTATGTCGGTATCTTTTTTATCGCCGCGTTGGATTTCTACGAACAACACCTTCATCATCACACCCTTTTTACCATTAGGTAAATCACAGGCAGGTTTATTCGGCTCCTTGAATGCCAGAGAAAAAAACCGTCCATCATTACTGACCAAGGCGGCGGGCATATCGCTTTTCAGTGCTTCCTTCGCCAAGGAAGGGCGAATTTCGCCAAATGTACCTACAAAGAATGTTTTTTCCAGCTCACCGCGCAATTGACGCAGTTTAGTTGTGCCATCAGGTAATTCCTTTTTCAGTTTTTCCGGCAAGGCATCAAGACCAACGGTTTCAAACACCAAACGACTGGAAAGGATCTTATCCGCATCGTCTTTGGCGCTGATCTTTAACTGCATGGGCAAGCCCATATTCAGTTTTACAGGTTGTGAAAACACATAGCCACGTTCCGGCACCATTTTGTGACATGCATGACATGCATTTTGTTTTTCAATGGGGTCATCGCCGAATGTTTTGCCATTCGCATCGAAAACGGCATAACCCCAGCCATCGGTGTCTTTGTTCTTTGCCCTGTCCATCACCATCAACTGGTAACGCTTTGCGCCCGATGGAACGAGCGAAGAAACGAAGCCCGGATCATCGGCGGTCATCAAACCGATCTTGGCGAACATGGCACCATCAGGATAATCGGTTTTTCCCTCTTGCAACGCTTTCCATGCGCTGTCATTCGCATAGGTAAGGCGCATTTCACCCGTATCCTTGCGGTAGCGCACAGTGACGAATGCCCATTTGGATGTGAAATCCGCAACGTCCTTGATGCTGTAGCCATTCATGCGGTCGAGGCCAGCATGCGGATCGTGCGGTACGGCTTTGTTTTTTAATGGAGCCTGCGCAGCATCACCTGCCGCATTCGCATGTTCGAATGTAAAAAAAGCCAGAAACATCAAAGCCAAAAGCAACAGCTTTTTATGCGACGCCATGATGTCTCCAAGGATGATTGGTCAGAATGAAGGGCTGTAGCGTAACGAGGTTGATTATCTTCGATTATCTTTTTTTTCTTCGAACTTACCACCCGACTTGACAGCGGCATCCTTCAAGAAGTCCATAGACTTTTTGCACCAGATCACATCATCATCAGGTTTTACAGAATCATCCTTATAGGGCTTTAGACGGCCTTTGCATTCCCTTGCGCTTTTTGGAAGCACGATGACTTCTTTGGTGAATACACAATAAACCGCATTGTCAGCGGCCGCCATTTTGGTTTCCGGCCCCTTGTAAATGCTTGAGCCTGCGGGGCATTTGGTACCAGGAAATGCGAAGATCGATTGCTGCAACGCTTGCGCAGCGCCACCTGTACGATCGCCGCCATTCGTGCCCATGCCCATTTTGCGCATTTTGCGGGTAACTTTTGGAGGATCCTCGGATGGGTCCTGTTTTAAGACAACAACCGGCTCAGGCACCTTTTCATCTTTTATGGTTGTTAATTGCTCTTGTTTGACATCCGCAGCGGGTTGAGCCTGCGCGAAAGCAGGTCCAGCAATTGTGATGCAAACGCCGCAAGCAAGGACTAGGGATAAAACTTTAGCTTTGACCATGAAATACTCCCGACACGGCTAAATTACTAGTTCCAAGTGATAGCGACACTGCCCGCAGTTCCGTTTCCACCGTTGCCTGCACAACTGGTGCATGTGCTGTAACCACAGCCATAGCTGTAACATCCACCTGCACCACCAGCGCCACCGCCGCCAACCACTACACTGATAGAACTGCCACCCGTCAACATGGCCGGCGTATATGTTTTAACGGCCTGTCCGCCGGGGTTGCCTGCCGAGCCATTACTGCCACATGTGGTACATGTGCTGTAGCCGCAGCCATAACTGCGGCATCCGCCTGTACCACCGCCACCTGCCGCAGCACCCGCACCAGCCGTATTGGTATCACCGCCCGATGCTGTACCATTCGCACCGAATACGCCTCCATTACCGAACACCGTTCCATTGAAGCTGCTGTTTCCGCCAGAGCCACCAGCACCCCCAGGATTCGAACATGAGCTGTAACCGCATGGATAAGATGCGCCATTACCACCTTGCCCGCCTGAACCACCACCTTTTACAGTCACGGTGAGGGAGTTGAAGGCAGGAACAGTAAATGTGCCAGAAGATGTGAATGTTTGCGAACCGGGCACCACGCCAACGGTGGTAACAGTCCATGTTGTTGTACCAGATCCCACATTTATGGTTGCCGTGCGCGCAGTTAAAATGGATGTGGATGAGGTTTGGCGAACCTGCAAGGTTTGCCCGTTAAACAAGATTGCGCTGGTTGCCCATGCGCCGCCGCCCACACTCACCTGCGGCGAGCCAGCGCCCGATGCGGTAACAAGCACCGGCACAACACCAAGACCAGAAATGGTGATGGTATTCGATGTTATAACCGCATTAAGTGGCTGGCCGGTGACGTTGGTGAAGCTGTATGCCGATGGCGTCGATGCAGGCGATGCGGAGCTGAACGCTGTCCAGTTCGTGCCATCACAATATTGGAACGATCCACCACCCCAGTTCATAGAGCCAAGGACACCCGCGGGCGATGTGCATGCCGCAAAAGCTGCCGGTGAAGCAAAGATAAACGCTGCAATAAGAAGTAGAATTCTTTTCATAACGCGCAGTTCCTAGTGCTTTGTTTCAATTTGCTTTGTTTCAATCGAATTGAGACGGGCCTTGAGTAATTCGTTTTCTCTCTTCAGATCCTGAACGGTGGCGTTCAATTCCTGAACCGATTTTACCAATGGTGCAATCAACCCAATGTAATTGACAGATTTGGTTTGATCCTTGTCTTTGGCGGTCTTGACCAGATCGGGGAATACGTCTTCCACTTCTTGGGCAATGAAACCAAATTCAAGCGCGGTTAAATCGCTCTTCATATTGAATGAAACGGGACGCAGCTTCAATATTTTTTCAAGCGAGCCATCGGCCAGCGGGTTGATATTGGTTTTCAGGCGTTTATCGGAAATATCGGTGATCACGCCGGTATATTGAATATCGCCCACTACATCCAGCGCGGCGGCCGGTGTTGCCGTACCGATACCCACATTGGCGGTGTTATAATAAATGACGTTGCCCGCACCGGTTGTCCACTGGCTGGAGCCACCACCGCCAACCGCACTCCATGCGGTGCCGTTGTAATAGTTCGGCGCGTTGGTGGTGGTATTATAGATTTCAAGACCAGCCACTGGTGAAGCAATCGCATCACGTTGCGCGGTGGTCATGCGCGGCGGCAAGAAACCTTTTGCGGTGCTGGTAATATCAAGCAATGCAGATGCAACTGGGGCGTTCGTGCCGATGCCTACTGCACCTGAAGAATTAATCCTCATACGCTCGTTCGTGGCTTGGCGGAATATTATGGGTTGATTGGTTACCGTTGAACCGGCGGTGAAGTACATTCCGTTTGTTACACCATCACCCGTTGATATTTCAAATGAAGCCACACCACCACCGTTTTCTGTCATACTCATTATGGAGTATGCGTTTGCAGTTACTGTGGCCAAATCAAATCTTGCTTGCGAACCCGATGTTGCATTTGCATTAATAACTTTGGCAATTGTTGCAGCGCCTGCTTGATCTTTACGCACTTCAAGCAATTGACTTGGCGTTGCCGTACCAATCCCCAAACGCTTATTGGTGTTATCCCAAATGAACGAAGTATCACCCGCCAATACGCCAGAGCCGTTGTTAAACTGGATACCACCCGAAGGCGCAGCGGCAGATGCCAGCGAGGAGCCGATGAAGTTGAAGGCACGGCCTGTAGCATATAAATTTGTGATTGTTGCGCCAACAGAGCAGTTTGTTTCATACCAGCCGCTCCATGACGAACCTAAAACATCGTTAGCTGAAGTCACAGTACCGCTGCTGTTGAAACTAATTATCAGTTCTGCGCCGCTGGCACCATACCCGATATTATAGTTGACTTGGCCTGTTGAAGTGTTGCGCCATTTATAATAAGCAGTTGATGATCCTGTTGTTCCATAACACTGAATGGCATCCGGCCATGTTGACTGCATCGTCGTCGTGCTCATCGCGGTGCCGATGTTTACGTTCTTCCATTTCGATGTCCCGCTGTCGTAACGCAGGATGTCGTTATTGGCGACGCTGGTCAGCGTTACGTCGGTATCGGTTGCAATCGAACCACCGCCGCCGCCAACCGCGCCCCATGCGGTGCCGTTATAGACGTTCACGGCGTTTGTGGTGGTGTTATAGATCTGCAACCCGGCTGTTGGCGATGCGATCGCATCGCGCTGCGCGGTGGTCATGCGCGGTGGCAAGAAACCTTTGGTGGTGCTGGTCAAATCCAAAACGGCTTTGGTCGATGGAGCATTGGTACCGATACCAAGGCTATGGTTGGTTAGATCCCATGCGAATTGACCGCCCGCTGTGCTATCATAGGTAACGGCGTTGCCACTGGTCCATACAGGGACATAGCCCGCGCTACCCGTACCAGCAACAGTACCCGAAGCCAATGGCACTAAAAGCGAACCCGAAAAATTTGTTTCTGAAGATAACCCATACAATGTTGAGCCACCGTAGTTGTATATGTTACCTTCGACATAGTCGGTTGTGCCATTCATATCCAACACGATGGATACTGCATTGCGATAATAAGTGCTGGATTGAACGGACTGAACAACGCCATTTTTGAATATTGCAGCAGCCAAAGTCGAGTCACTGGGTGAACTTACATTCAACACAAATATGTACTTGCCAGCTACCGTTGGCGTAAAACGATAATTAGTTGTATTATCGAAGTTATTATTCGTATCGAATACTTCATTGGTGAATTGGATCTTAGTCCATCCACCGGTTGATACGGTTTGGTTCACCCCGTTTCTGTTGACCAAGAAACTGGGCCCGGATGCACCAGCAACAGCGGCAGTCAAAGGCGTATTCACCCATTTGGAAGTACCGCTGTTATATTGCAGAATGTCATTATTCGCAGGCGTTGTGATGGTTGCATCAGTCAGTGACGCCAAGGTTCCGCCGCCAACACCGCCCCACGACGTACCATTGTAAAGGTTTAATGCGTTTGTTGTTGTGTTATAAACCTGCAAACCTGCCACTGGCGATGCAATTGCATCGCGCTGCGCGGTGGTCATGCGTGGTGGCAAGAAGCCTTTGGTCGTGCTGGTTAAATCAAGCACTGCTTTGGTGGATGGCGTTGCCGTGCCGATACCAAGAGCTTTATTAGAGTTATCCCAGATAATCGCAGAGTCACCTGCAAGTACGCCAGAACCATTGTTGAATTGCAACCCGCCCGCAGGCGCAGCAGCCGACGCAAGCGATGAGCCGATGAAGTTGAATGCTTTTCCGGCTGCATATAACTGTGTGATGGATTGACCATTACAGCTGCCAAAGTTATGACTGACCTGAGTGTTGAAGGTGCCATCGGCATTAAATAGCATGTAATTGCCAGGACCTTTTGCAAGATCATAACGGTATTGACCATTGGAGTCTGGAATAGTTGTGGCAATCGCGACTACATTTTCGCTTGCACCGTCAAGGCAGTAAATTGCATCCGGCCAGTTCGCCACCATCGTCGTGGTGCTCATCGCGGTGCCGATGTTCACGTTCTTCCATTTCGATGTCCCGCTGTCATAACGCAGAATGTCGTTATTGGCGACACTGGTCAGTGCTACGTCGGTATCGGTTGCAATCGAACCCCCGCCGCCGCCAACAGCGCCCCATGCGGTGCCATTATAGACGTTCACGGCGTTTGTGGTGGTGTTATAGATCTGCAACCCTGCAACTGGCGATGCAATCGCATCGCGTTGAACCGTCGTCATACGGGGCGGCAGGAAGCCTTTGGTGGTGCTGGTTAAATCAAGCACCGCTTTGGTCGATGGTGTTGCCGTGCCGATGCCAAGGCTGTGATTTGTTAAATCCCATGCGAATTGACCGCCCGCCGTGCTGTCATAGGTAATGGCGTTGCCCGATGTCCACACAGGAACATACCCTGCTGAACCAGTACCGGCCACAGTACCAGATGCAAGTGGAGCAAGCATACCACCGGTGAAATAGGTAACATTGCTGCCACCATAAAGATTGGTGTTTTGCGACCAGACATACAATTCAAAATAATCTGTTGTTCCGTTGGCATCAACAATAGCCGTTACCGATGCGCTTAACTCTGAGTTGCTAGATCCTTGTAAGTTAACAGAGCGTTTTGCAAGGCTGCCATTTTTATAGATAGCGCAGTAAACCGTGTTGCCTGAATTTAGTGTATTGATATTACATGTTCCAGACAGTTGATATTTTCCTGCAACCGTAGGTGTAAATCGGCCAGTCGCAAAATTGTTATTGGTATCAAATTCTTCTGTGCCGAGCGTAACTTTTGTCCACGTCGAAGCAGAAATAGTCTGATCGCTAGCTATATATGCTGAGAAGCTTGGCCCTGCCGCGCCAGCGACCGCTGATACAAGTGGCGTATTCACCCATTTAGATGTGCCACTGTTATATTGCAGAATATCGCTGTTGGCTGGCGATGTGATGGTTGCATCAGTTAACGATGCCAAGGTTCCGCCGCCTACACCGCCCCATGATGTACCATTGTAAAGGTTCAATGCGTTGGTGGTGGTGTTATAGATCTGCAAACCAGCGGCTGGTGAAGCGATTGCATCGCGCTGCGCGGTGGTCATACGGGGCGGCAGGAAGCCTTTGGTGGTGCTGGTTAAATCAAGCACCGCTTTGGTCGATGGTGTTGCCGTGCCGATGCCGAGCGCACTGTTTATACTATCCCATATAAGTGTAGCTGCCCCTGTAAAAGTGCCACCATTATTGTATTGTACAAGCCCCGTGCCTCCACCTGGACCTGCACCCGTGCCGCCAGTATAGCAAAGACACGAACCATGCGCACCCGCTCCAACTGCTGGCATTGTGCCTGAACATGCAACTGGGTAACGCGTTACTTCAGTACCATTACCTGTATAGCTTTCATCCTGATAGAAGGATGCGGCGCATAATTTTCCGGAGCTTGCACACATCGTGTTACACGACTGGCTGGAACCCGTTACATTTACGACCGACCATGCGATGCTTGCTCCACCACTCGCACCCGCACCAACAGCAGCCCATGCCGACCCGTCATATACGTTCATTTGATTGGTGGTTGTATTGAATATATTCAAACCCGTTGCGGGCGATGCAATCGCATCGCGTTGTGCGGTGGTCATGCGCGGTGGCAAGAAACCTTTGGTGGTGCTGGTCAAATCAAGCACCGCTTTAGCTGATGGAGCGTTGGTTCCGATGCCCACAGATCCGGTAGTATAATAAAGGTCGTTAGTTGCTGTGCCCCATTGCCCGCCGATGGGTGACATGTTTTGATAACAGGTTGCCGTAACCATATATGGCCCACCACCGCAACCCGAAGTACATGTATTACCGGAAATCGATGCGCCGCACACCGCATTACCGCCCGAATTATATGCAGAGCTGTTACATGTTAAAACCTGATAACCTGCAGGGCAGGTTGCGGTTGTCCATGCGCTAACATTTGTAACAAGCGTGCCACCACTAGCGCCTAATTCGGTCCATGCGGTTCCGTTGTAAACATTGATCGCTCCGGTGGTGCTGTTATAAATCTGCAAACCGGTTGCGGGCGATGCGATCGCATCGCGCTGCGCGGTGGTCATGCGTGGTGGCAGGAAGCCTTTGGAGGTGGAAGCCATATCAAGAAGCGATGATGCAGCAGGTGTAGTTGAACCGATACCGACACTGCCAGTATCTGTAATACGCATACGTTCAGTGCCACCACCTGTCTTAAACATCATCATACTTGAAGCGCCCGAAGCATTAAGTGTCATATAGCCATATGATGTTAATGCAGTCGTTGCGCCTGTATCTGTCACGATACTAAAGATATCCGTTGGCGTGTTGTTTTGTAGAACGATGGAAGCATCATTAGCCGTAGTATTACGAATTGTTAGTCGAGGTGAAGCACCTTGAACGTGCAATGCTGATGCTGGCGTTGCCGTGCCAATGCCCAGACGTTTATTGGTGTTATCCCAATTGAATGCTGCATCGGCTGCGAAGGCGTTGGCGTTATTGAATTGCACTTGGCCGGTTGAACCCGCAGGCAAGCTTTGAATGGTGGACGTATTTACCCATGTGCCATCGCCGCGAAGATAGGTTGCAGCAGATGGCGTGCCCGTACCCAGATTGGCAACCGGAATCACGCTGGTGCTGCACACGATGGCGGTTGCGCCGGCATTGGCCGTGCAGAAATTGTTGGAAGTGAGCGCACCCACTTTGGGATCAAGTTCACCGCCACTTGCGTTGGCAAGCGATGATACCCATGACGTACCATTATAATAATCACTGGTATTGGTGGTGGTGTTATACACCATTAAACCGGTTGCAGGGGTTGCAATGGCGTTGCGTTGCACCGTAGTCATGCGCGGAATAAGCATACCTTTGGTGGTTGAAACCAAATCTAGCATCGCGGTAGAAGCGACCGTGGTGGTACCGATGCCCAGATAACCTGATGAATTGAATTCAGCTAATGCAACGCTGGATGAATTTTGAATTTGCAACAAATCTGCGGTTTGTGATGCGGTTGCTTTAACCGTTAATCCAACTGCGCCGGCAGCCTGCGGATTTACAATTACTGATCCGGTGCCTTTGGGCGAGATATTCATATTGATATTCGTATCACTGCCATCAACGGCCAAGGTTGGGCCACCGCCCGTGATTGCGGGTGTTGCACTGAAATAATTCACGGCAGATGCCAGCGTGTTCCAACGCATGACTTCTGTGCCGCCGGCAGTCACTGAAAGTTTATTCGCAGAGGATTGATAGAAGCCCGTATCGCTGTCACCGGTCACATATAAGCCGGGCGCGGTAACGGTTCCCTGCGGGAAGCTGAATGCAGTGGTGCCATCATTGCCAGCCACACTCCACGCCGAACCGTTATAAATGTTCACAAGGTTGGTGGTGGTGTTATACACCATCAAACCGGTTGCGGGGGATGCGATGGCATCGCGCTGAACAGTCGTCACGCGCGGCATCAAGAAGCCTTTGGTGGTGGATGTCAGATCCATCACCGCGCTGGCGGCTGGCGTGGCGGTATTGATACCCACACGGTTACCAAGCGCATCATATGCCATACGCAACGTAGGCGTTGTTGCGATGCCCAATCCGTCATCCAATGAAATCACACTATTATAGCCAGCACCCGTCCAGCTGTTCTGCAATGTAAAGCCATTATTCATATGCTGGAATTTCCAATGGCTTTGCGCGGGGCGGTAGAATTCCATGCTGCCTGTACCCGTTAGACGCAGGCTTGGGCTTGCGCCAGGTGCACCGATATCTAAATTCGCTGCGGGGTTTGCAGTGCCGATACCTACACCACTATTAGTTGCTGTCAGCTGTGTGCCACGGAAAATATTATATGCATAATTGCTTGTATCACTGCCTGTAACACTTTTAGTGGTGATTGCAGTTTTATCACCAATGATAATTGCGTCATAACCCATACCGCTTGCTTGGTCAGTAGCACCGACCTGACGAACACGGAACGTCCATGTCGATATGTTTGCTTTTACCATTTCTAATGCAAAATCACCGCTACCCCAACCCGAAGTTGCTGAAGTACGTCTACCCGTAGAGTTTACGGGCAATAAGCGATACACAGTGCCTACTGCGGCACCCATATCGTCATAGTTCATGGAGATATGATAGAATTCACTGTAATGAGCATACCCTCCACCGATTAAACGAACGCTTAGATTGATTGCACCATTGTTATTGCTGCTTGCAACGTCAAAGAATTCGGTGTAGCTACCTTGCGCAGACGACACGCTGAAGCTGGTGTCAAAATGTTGTTCACGGCCACTGATGTCTAGCTTACCAACAGGCGCGCTTGTGCCGATACCTACATTACCCGCAAAATAGTTATAGGCATTTGCGTCGGATGCATAAAATGAAAATGGTGTATTCGTTTGTGTAACACTGGCTGGCGTTATATCGCCGACATATACACCGTAGGTATTTGTTAAGGTACCGTTATTCGCATTTGCAAAGTCGGTGATGCGCAAGCCATAAGCATTGGTCACTGTGCCGCCGCCAACGCGGAAGCCAGCACCCAGCGCCGCTACATTTGTGAATGTATTAGTTTGGCTACCACCCGACCAATTACCATATACACCATAGCCGTTTTGGAAATCGGTTGTGCCTGAACCATGCGCAAGCTCACCAAGTATACCGGATGCGAATGTCATACCCGCGCCAGTTGGATATGCAAGATTTTGTGCTGCGAAGGCAGATGTTAGACCTGTTTGCGTACCTGCACTACGATACGTGACCACCGAGGCAGCACCGCCGGATGTAGTCCAGCCATAATTTGAACCAAGGAAATATGTACTGGTTATCGGCGCGCTTTGATTTACCTGCAGCAAGCTATTTGGTGCTGTTGTGCCAATTCCGAATTTTCCAGCGTTATCAATTATCGCTACATTATTACCAGCAGTTTGAAAACGTAGCACAGAGCCAGCAGCATTCGAGCCTGAATCAGTCCCAATTACAAAGCCGTTAGTAGATGTATTTGATTGGGAAATTAATCCAGCACCATTTACACCGCCAGCTTGTACTAATAGATTTCCGTTTGTTCCCACTACTTTTATACCGCTACCAGCACCATCAACTTTTACGTCAAGCGGTGTTGTTACTGTCGCCGTACCAAGCCCCAAACGCTTATTGGTATTATCCCAGTTGAAATTGCTGTCGGCGCCAAGGTTACCGCCGCTGTTGAACTGCACCTGTTTATCGGAACCCGCTGCTGCAACCGTTCCTGTGAAGGTGCCGTTGAATGTACCGCTGAAGCTACCAAAGAAACCGCCTGTTGCCGTGGCGGCGCCGCCAATGGTTAAATCGCCTGATGTTGAAATTGCGCCGGTGTTACGTGCAATCGCAAGTGCGTTACCAAGTGATGTGCCCGCATCATCATAACGGGTGATAACAAAGTTTGAACCCAGATTGCTGCCGCTTTCCGCCACATTGTTTTCGGAAAGCGCCCAGCGTTTGTTACTTAGTGTCGAGAAGAATAATGAGCGGTCAGTACCCGCTGCGCCGCGCACACGAATATTACCATTTACATCAAGTTTATCAGCTGGCGTTATCGTACCGATACCCACATTGCCGTTTTGATCGATGGTGAGGCGTGCTAACCCTTCGGTTGAAATGGTCACGGTGCCATCAGTTCCCGTATCGGAAACGGACACGCCGGAATTGCCTTGGGAAATAGAATTGGTCGAAAGATTATTTGCAGCAGTCACGCGGCCATAAATATCAACCGTACCCCAGTTATACATGCCAGCTGATGTCGGGCTGATAACCGGTAACAACGCAGGGTTTAAAGTACCCGTTGTAAGGTTTGATGCATTATTACCGCCAAGTGCAATAAGCGCTGCGCCAGCTGTCGTCTGGCCTGTACCACCTTGGGCAATCGAAACAACACCGGTGATACCCGATGCTGGAACAGAGCTGGCGGAGGTTGCATTACCATTTACGTTACCATTGATGGTTGAACCGCTGATGGTTACACCGGTAATCGTACCGCCCGTAATTGCAACATTGCTTGCATCCTGAACGGCCATGGTACCAAGCCCAAGGGTGGAGCGTGCGGCAGCAGCCGTAGCCGCAGTGAATAACGCATCACCGATTGCTGTTGCGCCCAAGGTTCCGCGACCTGCTGATGCCGATGCGGCAGTGAACAGTGCATCACCCACTGCCGTTGAACCTAAATTAGTACGCGCACCCGGCGCTGTGGTTGCACCTGTACCACCATTTGCCAGTGCAAGTGTTCCGGTAAGTGCAAGCGCGACGTTGCCCGAACCGTCAAACGAAACGGTTGGCGCAGTTAAACCCGTTGAACCCGCGATTGAGAAATTACGCGCGGTTTGAAGTACTGTTGCGGTTGCCGCATTGCCCGATATGTCGATGTTCCATGTACCGCTTGCGCCGCTACCGGTATTGCTTGGCACGCTTAAATTGGTGCGTGCGGTTGCTGCATCGGCTGCACCCGTACCGCCCGAAGTGATCGCAAGCGGTGTTGAAAGCGTAAGGCTTTTTGCCTGCATTGAACCGTCATCATTGACCTTTACGGCATCGGCCTGAATACCGAATTTCACCTGACTGGAGCTGTTGACTTGCCACACATTGGCGCGGTTGATGGCTTCGGCGACGGTTAACTTATTGATACGGTCATCGCCTTGCGCAACTGTATCGCCGCATTTTGTTCCAAGCAATCCGTCAGGACCACCGGAGATGACCATGATGGATGGTGCGGAAGCATTTGAAACAGGATTTTCCCAGCGGCAATACACATAATATTTACCCCACGGGTCAAGTTGGCGCACACCACTGCTCACATCAATCACACCGTAATCATGCGGGGTACCTGTCGCGTTTACGGCGGCATAGTTTCCAGGAAGACGGCTTGTATCGGTGACAGCGCTGAATAATTGTACGTTGGGTGGTTGTACGATAGTGCTGGTCGCACTATCTAACGCAGCGGAAGCAGATAAGGTTTGTCCTGCGGAGTTGAGTTGTTGGCGAACCGTATTAACGGCAGTCATTTCCGCATTACTGCGCAAGACTTGGGAATATCCGGAGAACATCACGGCCGCGCCAATACCGCCCAATGCCAACATATAAAGCAAAGGTGCCAGCATAAAGCCGGATTGTTTATTCGGTTGATTTCTCAACACAGTTTCCATCAATGCGCACATGGTTTTAGCGGAGAACACATCCGCAATATCGACCATGTTCGGCGGAAAGCTTTAAGAAGTGGTTTAACTTTGTTAAATTGCAATCTAATTGCAGTTAATTTGCTTTGAAAACCGAAGTATTTTTTTGCACAAAAACCGCCAAAAACACCAATAATATAGCTAATAAATCATCAAAAAAATTATGGCGGGGTCATGGCAACCACCCCGCCCAGCAAGCTGTTTTTAAGCCGGAATCAACCACAAAATAACCGCCCCCAAAACAATACGGTAGAGCGCGAAAGGCGTGAACCCGAAACGAACGATGAGCTTGATAAAAAAAGTTATGACAAGCATCGCAAATACGAATGATGAAACAAACCCGGTGGCCATCAAACCTAAATCATCCATGGTCAATGACGACCAGCTTTTATAAAGGTCATATAGCGCGGCAGCTGAAAGGGTTGGAACCGCAAGAAAGAAGGAAAATTCAGCGGCAGTCTTTTTATCAAGACCAGATAACATGCCGCCAATGATTGTGGCTCCGGAACGTGACACCCCTGGAATCATAGCAAGGCATTGATAGAAACCAATTTTGATAGCATCCCAGAGGGTCATGCTGTCTACATCATTCACCTTGATGTTAAGCGGCAAGCGGTCGATGGCCAGCATGATAACACCGCCAACAATCAAGCTGTAGGCAACCACAGCCGGATTGAATAAATGTTCTTTTATTGCGGAATGGAGCAAGGCACCAAACACAGCGGCCGGAAGAAACGCAAGCAAGAGCAGCACCATGAAATGTTGCGACTTCTTTTCAGTAAAAAACGAAACCGCAACATGTGAAAAGCGTTTGAAATAGGCGATGAGGACAGCAGCAATCGCGCCCATTTGAATAACTACATCGAACACCGATGCACTGGCGGTATTGAACTTGATGGCATCGCCAAATAAAATGAGATGCCCCGTGGATGATACAGGCAGGAATTCAGTCAGGCCTTCGACAAGGCCCATGAGAATGGCTTTTACGTAAAGGGAAAATTCCATGATATACGACTCAACTATAGCTGAAGCTTATGCAGCTACTTCAACCAAATCGCTGAGCTTATCAAGCAGATAATTCAAATCATCCGCATTAAAATCCTGATACTGGGTCAAGATGCGTTCAATCACTTTTGCGCGGTAACGTACCTGATCATGATCTGCGCCATCCAGCTGGATTTCTTTAACAACTTCCAGTGCCACGCGGATTATCGGGAACATGCCCTGCGGCAAATTCGTTTTATCATAAATGGATTTAAGCCCCAGCTTGCCCGCATCATGCAACAGCACCCGCGCATTGTGCAGCGGCACCCCGCCCAATACCGACATGCACATTTCAAAGAACGGAACATCGCCCACGCACAGGGCACGCACGATGAGACTTGGCGTCAGCCGCGCGCTGCTTTGCAATTGATGCACCAGCTTTTCCAATTCTTCTTCATTCTTGCTTGCGCCGAGCAAGCTGGCCGTTGATTGTTCACGGCTTTGCGAAATAACCTGGCTGACAATCGCATCCGGTAAAGCATGGCGCGAGACGATATATTCTTTTAGCGCATCCGACACTTTACCCACCAAGCGTTCAGCAACAGCCAGCGGCAGATGATCACGCTTTGCCATTGTATTATTGATATTCTGGTTATCGGCAAAGCGTTCGGTCACGCGCTCCAATGATCGTTCATTGATCTGCGCATTCTTGTTACCGACCAGTGTGGTGACGGCTTTTTCCCCGCCCTCTTCCACGATGACGTGTGCGACTTTTTCCGAAATCGTTTCACGGCGCGCAATCGCTTCCTGCTTTGCAGGCGATTGGCTTTTGACGATGGAAATCAAATCTTCATCGCTGAATAAGGATGAGTATTCAAGCACCGGCAATGATACTTCCTCAACATCCTTCGCGAGTTTCATCGCCACATCATGGGGAAGTTTTTTGGCATTCTTGACGCTGCTCGCCAAAGTTGCGCGAACCTGCACCGCAATATCCGCAGCCATGTGGCGGATAATATCCTGCGCTAATTTCAGTTCGGTTTCCGACAACCCCGCATCATCAAGTGTGCGGCCGATTTTGGATGCCACTTCAGCCCGTGCTTCGGCAGATGGCTGGGTCATCAGGCGGGTAACGTCTTCTTTTGTAAGTTCCATATGGATAGTTTGCCACCAGTTTCGTTAATTTTTCAATATCGAAGATTCGCATACTCTCCGATAAGATACGGCCTCCACCCTATATGCAGGTATTCCATGAACCTAAAAGAACATATCCGTTCCATTCCTGATTTTCCAAAGCCAGGTATCCTGTTTTATGACATTTCGACGCTTTTGATGAATGGCAAGGCGTGGGAACACGCGGTCAATGCGCTGGCGGAAGGTATTGCAAAAGAAAAACCCGACCGCATTCTGGGAATTGAATCCCGCGGGCTGATGGTGGCCGCTGCCGTTGCCTACAAACTGGGATGTGGATTTGCAATGATCCGAAAAAAAAACAAATTGCCAGGTCCGGTTATTTCGCATGCCTATGCGCTGGAATATGGTCAAGACATCATCGAAGTACAGGCTGATGCGGTATTGAAGGGACAAAAGATTGTGCTGGTTGATGATTTGCTGGCGACGGGCGGCACGATGGAAGCAGCCATCACGCTGATTAAAAAGCTTGGCGGCGATGTAAAGCTGGCAGCCTTCATCATCGAACTGACATTTTTAAATGGTTCAAAGAAGCTGCACGTACCGCAAATGAGCCTTCTTCAATATGATAGCTAGGGTTTTATCCGCGATTGTTTTTATGCTGTTGCTTGCAGCGCCGACCCTGCTTTTTGCACAGGAATGGATAAGTGCGACTGCGATTTCCATGCATGGCACACCCAAGGAAAGTGAAGGCTTCACGCATTTCAATTATGTAAATCCCGATGCGCCCAAAGGTGGCACATTGCGCCTCAATATCGTTGGTACGTTTGACAGTTTGCATCCATACATTGTCAAAGGGCGTCCGGCAGAAGGCCTCACTTATGTATATGAGACGTTGCTGGCACGAACGCAGGATGAACCGTTTACACTCTACCCGCTGCTGGCTGAGAAAATTGATGTGAAATCCGACCGTTCCGGTATTCGCTTTCACATCAACCCCAAAGCCAAATGGCAAGATGGCAAAGACGTAACGGCGGATGATGTTTATTTTTCGTGGCAAAGTTTACGCGATAAGGGCAAACCCACCCACCGCAGCTATTACAAGAAAGTTTTGAGCGCAACGGTGAATGATACCCACACCATCACGTTTTTGTTCAAGAAAAATGATGACGGCAGCATTGACCGTGAAATGCCGCTTATCCTCGGGCTGATGCCAATTCTTCCCAAGCATATGTTCCAGAATAAACCGTTTGATGAAACCACCTTGGTTCCGCCGATTGCTAGCGGACCATACCGCGTAAAAGATGTGCAGCCGGGACGCAGCATGGTATTTGAACGCGATACGAATTACTGGGGCAAGGATTTACCAGCGCGGCGCGGCACATGTAATTTTGATACGATCCGGTATGATTATTACCGCGATGAAAATGTAGCGCAGGAAGCATTCACCGCGCATGCCTTGGATGCCCGCAGGGAAACCGACCCCAAACGCTGGGCCGAATTACAGCGCATATCATCCGAAAAGAAAAATGCGTTTCGCACCACGGCCTTTACGCATCACCGCCCCGAACCCATTCGTGGGTTCATTTTTAACACGCGCAGAACCAACTTTAGCGATGTGCGCGTACGCAAGGCGCTTTCCTACGCGTTCGATTTTGAATGGATCAACCGCACGCTATTCCACGGCGCATATAAATGGCTGGATAGCTATTTTGCCAATTCGGATTTGGCGAGCAGCGGGCTTCCAAGTGACGCGGAATTAAAACTGCTTGCTCCATGGAAAAACAATTTGCCCGTAGAATTGTTTACCAAACCATTCGCGCTGCCGCGCACGGATGATACACACCCGCTGCGCGATAATTTACGCGCTGCCAGCGGATTACTCGACGAAGCCGGATATAAAATCCAGAATGGCATATTAAAAAATGCAAAAGGCGAACCGTTTGTTTTTGAAATTTTATTATCCGATCCGCAGGAAGAAAAAATCGCGCTGGAATATGCGCGTACTTTGCAACGTATCGGGATTACTGCGCGGGTGCGTACGGTAGATGCATCACAATTTCAAGCACGGCTTTCCGATTTCGATTACGACATGGTGTTGTTCAAATGGGTCAACAGCCTTTCGCCCGGAAATGAACAGGCGCAGTATTGGGGCAGCACCGCGGCCGACATAAAAGGCAGTCGCAATTACGCAGGCATTAAAAGTGCGGTCGTGGATGATATGACGCGCAAGATTACGGCCGCACATACCCGCGATGAGCTGCGGGCAGCGCTGCATGCACTCGACCGCGTCTTGTTATCAGGGTATTACGTGGTGCCGCTTTTCTATCGTGGAACAGATTTATTCGCGATTTGGCAAAATGTTATGACGCCGCAACAAACCCCGCTTTACGGCCCTGTCGTTGAAAGTTGGTGGGCCGCTTCGCCTTAAGGACTTAACAAGCGATTAACTCAATCTTTTCTACACAATTTTGCGGTAGAAAAAGACCATGGATATTTCCGATTTAGCCCCCACCAAAGATGCCAAAGGCGCGCCCAAATTCAAGGTAAGCGATGCGCAGTTGGAAGATCTGGTTTTCAAATTCTCCCGCGATATTTCCGCGCAGGTTGCGCGTGACCGTTTTGACCCCATCATTGGCCGTGACAAGGAACTGTATGACCTTGTGATGATTTTGCTGCAACGTGAACGCAAGAACGTGTTGTTGCTCGCGGGTGCTGGTGTGGGTAAGACCGCATTGTTCGTTGGCCTTGCACAAAAGATTTTTAAAAACGAAGTGCCAAAAAAACTGGCGGGTGCGCGCATTCTGGAACTTGAAATGTCTTCGCTTTCTGCTGGCGCCGGTTCACGTTCCGATTTCGAAGGCCGTTTTGTTCCGATGATTAAGGGCGTTGCCGAACGCAACGCATCAAAGATGTTCCCGCCAATTATCCTTTGCATCGACGAAATTCACATGATTATGCCAACCTGTATCGCATCAGGCGCGGCGGGTGTTGCCGACTTGATGAAACCGTATTTGACCACCGGCGATTTGCTGATGATTGGCGCGACGACGCGCGATGAATATGATGATTATGTGAAGGCTGACCCTGCGCTTGACCGCCGCTTCCAGAAAATTTACATGGACCCGCCATCGGAAGAAGAATGCAAAGTCATTCTGCGTGGATTGAAGCAACGCTTTGCAACGCATTATGATTTGAATGTGTCGGATGAAGTGTGCGACCAGATTGTGTATTTAACATCGAAATACCTGCGCCGCAGAAACCACCCTGATAAGGCGATTTTGATGTTAGACCAAGCTTGCGCACGTTCCGTTATGGCGGGCAAAACCGAGCTGGATATGGATGATGTGCGCGAGTCACTCGGCCATGAATCCGGTATTATTGCGAGTGCATTGATTTAGCGCGCTTATTCAAGACGCTTTACTAAACGCGACGCCCATTTTGCTTTCCACCAGTTTTTGCAGATTTGTCTGCGGGCGCGGGCCGAGATGACTAATCACTTCGGCAGCGCAAATGGATGCGATACGTCCGCAATCCGGTAAGGCGTGTCCATGGGTCAGGCCATAAAGGAACCCTGCGGCAAAACTATCTCCCGCGCCTGTGGTATCGACAACCTTGGCAACCGGTTCAGCATGAACCGTGATGGTTCGCCCGCCACTTAGAATATATGCGCCTTTTTCAGAGCGCGTGATGATGGTGAGCGGGCAAGCATCGGCAATCAGCGGTAATGCTTCTTCAAGGTTGTTTTTTTCATAGAGCGCCATCGCTTCGACTTCATTGGCAAATAAAATATCAACGCCCTGTTTAAGCAGGGCTTGAAATTCGGCGCGGTGCCGGTCCACACAAAATCCATCTGACAACGTCAACGCAACTTTGCGGCCATGTTTGTGCGCAAGTTTCACTGCTAGATAAAATGCTTCCATCGCCGGCGGCTTATCAAAAAGGTATCCTTCAAGATACGTAACCTGTGATGCTGCTATGGTATCTTCATCGACATCGCTGGCACTGAAATCAGTGCTGGCGCCTAAAAAGGTATTCATACTGCGCTGGCCATCGGGCGTTACCATAATGATACAGCAAGCGGTTGGGGCGCCTGTTGTTGCTGCTTTTGTGGGGTAGTGTATCTTTAGTGCCTTCATATCATGCGCAAAGCCTTTGCCCAGCTGGTCATCATGCACACGGCCAATATAGGCGGCGTTGCCACCAAGCCCCGCAATACCCGCCACCGTATTGGCGGCAGAGCCACCGGAAACAGTAGTCGTCGGCCCTATTTTATCAAATAAATCAGCGGCCCTTGCAGCATGAATCAACGTCATGGAACCCTTATGGATATCTTCGCGGCGCAGGAAGTCATCCTCCGCTTGCGCCAGAATATCGACAATCGCATTACCGATGCCAACGACATCATATTTCAATTCAGGCATTCTATATCCTTCTGGTGGGCTTAAATTAGGGCACAAATCAGTTGTGGTCTGTTGTTGAATCCGTTTCGGAAAACGTGCTAAGTTAACCTTGCTTGTGATGATGTTACAAGCCTCACGCATGCACCGATTTTTATAGTTGTATTTATAGGAAAAACGCCATGAATCGCCCACTCGATCCGCGCTCCGAAACTTCACCGACCAATCCGAATAATAACAACGCATCAAGCAATCCGAATGTGGGCAGCGCCGGACCAGCGCTACGTAACGGCAGCGGCGAAGCGCCGCGCCAAGGATTACGCGCAACCCCGCCAACATCTGTTCGCCGCGTCGTGGATATGCCATCAGGCCCAAGCATGCGCCGCCCACCAGCCGATGGCCCTCGCTTTGGAACCAGTGGTGGTGAAGGCCGCCGCATGGTCGTTGCCAAGGACATTACCCTTGCCGGGCAGATTTCAAAATGCGACTACCTTGTGGTTGAAGGCGGCGTTGAGGGCATGCGTTATGATGGCCAAGCCTTGGAAGTTACTGAAGGCGGTTCATTCAACGGTTCGATTGAAGTAGATACCGCAGAAATCGCCGGTAACTTTGAAGGCGTTGTTGTTGTGCGTGGTCGTTTGACCATTCGCCCGACCGGCCGCATTACCGGCACGGTGCGCTACGGCGAAATTGAAATCAATGCAGGTGGACAAGTGAATGGTGAGTTGCAAGGCATGCAGCCAAGTGTTCGCCCGAACGTAACATCATCGTATAATTCTTCTTCACAAGATGATGAAGACACGACGAATGACCGCTTAGCCGGTGAATAACTAAATCACCGTTTTATCCTTATATTTACAGTCTTTTCGTACCACGCAATTGGGGCAATCGGGCTTGCGCGCTTTGCAGACATAGCGCCCATGCAGAATGAGCCAGTGATGCGCGCCGCTTAAAAATTTTTTCGGCACGACCTTCATCAATTTTTCTTCGACCTCACGCGGCGTTTTTCCGGGCGCAAGGCCCGTGCGGTTGGCTACCCGGAATACATGCGTATCTACCGCGATGGTCGGAACCCCGAACGCTTCGTTCATCACAACATTCGCGGTTTTACGACCAACGCCCGGCAGCGTTTGAAGCGCATTCAAATCACGCGGCACTTCCCCGCCGAATTCATCAATCAGTATTTTTGACATTTCAATAATGTTTTTGGCTTTGGTATTGAAAAGACCAATACGTTTGATTTGCTCGCGCAGATTGTCCAAACCATATGCAAGCATCGCTTGCGGTGTTTTGACTTTTTTAAAGAGCGGCGCGGTTGCCTTGTTCACGCTTACATCGGTCGCCTGTGCTGACAAAGACACAGCCACCAAGAGGGTATAGGGATTCAAATAGTGCAATTCGGTCTTGGGTTGCGGCATCTGTGCCGCAAGAGCGGTGAAAAAGCGCAGCGCGGATTCTTTGTTCATTGACAAGTTTTTAACTTCTGATTCATTGATACACATGCGGCCCAGCGAATCGGTTTGAGCCGTTTATTAAGGAATTCAGGTTTTAACGCGGATGATGGCAATTGCCAAACAAGTTGAGTGCCTTACCAGCCAAGATGCTTTGGAATCCATTCCCACACGCGTATTTTGGGGCTGCCATGATAGCCCAATGGGCCCCATAATGTTGGGGATAAGTGAAGATGAAGGGTTATGCAAAATCGGGTTCTCATCCGGTTATGGCACACTTTACGACCTTTCAGCCTGGAAGGATGAATGGCCGGATACGGAATTTGTTCCCGATTCAGCGCGCACTGCACCCTATGCGTGCCGCATCAGCCAGATGAACCCGCAGAATATAAGCCCCGCCACCTTTGCGTTATATGGCGCATCGTTCCAGTTGAATGTGTTGAAAGCGATGCTGAAAATGCCGCAAGGGCAAGCCATGAGCTATGCGGAAGTAACAAGGCTGGTTAAGCGGCCAAACGCGGCCTAAATGCCCAATACATCTTTCATCGAATAACGGCCCGCCGGATGGGCCACAACCCATTTTGCGGCAACGACAGCGCCTTGTGCAAAAATGCGGCGGTCGGATGCTTTATGCGTCAGTTCCACGCGTTCACCATCATTAGCAAAAATAACGGTGTGTTCGCCGACCACATCGCCGCCACGCAGCGTGGCAAAACCGATATCACCACGTTTTCTAGGCCCGGAATTTCCCTTGCGGTCATAGACCGCGCGGTTCTTCAGATTGATGCTGCGGCCTTGCGCGGCTGCTTCACCAAGCAATAGCGCGGTGCCAGATGGCGCATCGATCTTGTGACGATGATGCATTTCAACGATTTCAATATCATATTTAGCATCAAGCGTTTGCGCGACAATTTCAGTAATTGCGGTTAGCAATGTAACGCCTACGCTCATATTCGGGGCCAGCACGATGGGAATGTGGTTAGCGGCATCAGCCAGCATTTGGACCTGTTCCTGATTGAAGCCGGTTGTGCCAATGACAATCGGCTTACCCATTGCAGCGGCAACATAAGCATGATGCACGGAAACTTCAGCGCGCGTAAAATCAATCGCCACATCGCATGTCGCCAATAACTTTTCCGGCGAGATGGTGTTGATGGCATGTTTTGGTAACACCACGCTGGCAGGCAGCCCCAGAACATCGTTCAATGATTTGTCCATAAACGGACTGCCTTCACGAACCGTGCCGCCCACAAAGGTGCATTGTGGGTCATCAAGGATTTCGCGGGCAAGCATTTTACCCATACGGCCTGTTGCCCCAAAAATACCGATCTTGATCGTCATATCCTTATCCTGTTTTTGGGCTTTACCCTACTTTTGGGCGCCCTGTCGTTGTTCGCCAGTTCTATGCTCTTGCTCGGCAGTTTCTTTTTGCTTGGCAAAGAATGTTTTTACCTTTTCCAAAAACCCGTGTGTGACCGGGTTGTTTTTCTTGGCTTCAGATAAGGTATCGAATTCTTCAAGAAGCTGTTTTTGCTTTGCGGTTAAATTAACGGGCGTTTCGATACTTATCTCAACAAATAAATCGCCGCGTGTCACCTCGCCGCGCGTACGGGCTTGCTGCAAGGTGGTCATTCCCTGCCCTTTTAGGCGGAATTGCTGGCCATTTTGCGCCCCTTCGGGAAGGGTGAGATTCGCTGGCCTGCCATCCAGGGTCGGGACTTCCAGCGTGCCACCAAGGGATGCGAGGACAAAACTGACCGGCATGCGAGCGAGCAGGTTTGCGCCTTCGCGATGTAAAAATGCGTGCGGCTTTACGGTGATGAACACATAGAGGTCACCCATTGCGCCTCCGCGCAATCCTGCCTCCCCCTCACCTGCAATACGGATACGCGTGCCGGTATCGACGCCAGCAGGAACTGAAATTTTTAATGTGCGTTCCTTGCGCACGCGGCCTTGGCCACGACAATCCTTGCATGCATCTTCAATGACGCGGCCAGCGCCCGAGCAAACCGGACAGGTGCGTTCCATCAAAAAGAATCCCTGCTGGATTCGTACCTTGCCAGCGCCGCCGCATTGTTTGCAGGTGGATGGCGTTGTGCCAGGTTTCGCGCCATTACCCTTGCAGGTTTCGCAGGTCAGCGGTGTTGCAACCTTGATATTTTTTTCAATGCCCTTAAACGCTTCTTCGAGCGTGATTTCTAAATCATAGCGCACATCATTGCCGCGCTGCGCGCCGGTAGGCGAACGCCCTTGGCCGCCACCCATCATTTCGCCGAACACTTCGTTTAAAATGTCGGATAGCCCGCCGGGAAAGCCGTTGAAATCAAAACCACCCATACCGCCCCCGCCAAACGGGCTGCCTTGTTCAAAGGCGGCATGACCATAGCGGTCATAGGCCGCGCGTTTCTGGTCGTCGGATAAAATCTGATAGGCTTCGGTAATTTCACGGAATTTAACTTCGGCTGTTTTATCGCCCGGATTTTTATCCGGATGATATTGCATAGCCAGTTTACGATACGCGCGTTTCACCTCGTCGCCGCTGGCATCACGGGACACAGAAAGCAATTCATAATAATCGGTTTTCGTCGCCATGTTTTAAAGAACAGGTAGGAATTGAAAAATGAGGCGAGGGATTTAGCCTCGCCTCATGTTGCATTACGCAGACTTCTTACCGTCTTTGTCTTTCACTTCCGTGAATTCGGCATCCACCACGCCAGGATCAGCTGGCTGTTCGGTTGCGCCGGGTGCTGGGCCGCCTGCTTGCTGCTGGCTATACAAGGCTTCGCCCATCTTCATGGCAACTTGGTTCAATGCATCAATCTTCGATTTGATTGCTGCTGCATCATCAGCACCTGTCGCTGTGCGAAGTTCGGCAACGGCTGCCAAAATCGCTTCCTTATCAGCAGCTGGGATTTTGCCTTCGTTTTCCTTCAGCGTCTTTTCCGTTGAATGCGCAAGCAAATCAGCCTGATTGCGTGCATCCACCAATTCGCGGCGTTTCTTGTCATCACCCGCATGCGCTTCGGCTTCTTTCACCATGCGCTGGATATCGGCTTCGGAAAGACCACCCGATGCCTGAATGCGGATTTGATGTTCCTTGTTTGTCGCCTTGTCTTTGGCGGTCACGCTCACGATACCGTTTGCGTCGATATCGAAGGTCACTTCGATTTGCGGCATACCGCGCGGTGCGGGCGCGATACCCACTAAATCGAACTGGCCGAGCAATTTGTTATCGGCGGCCATTTCGCGCTCACCTTGGGATACGCGAATGGTCACTGCGTTCTGATTGTCTTCGGCAGTTGAGAACACCTGAGACTTGCGCGTCGGGATGGTGGTGTTGCGGTCAATGAGACGCGTGAACACACCGCCCAAGGTTTCAATGCCTAAGGACAATGGCGTTACGTCGAGCAGCAACACATCCTTCACTTCGCCCTTAAGTACACCGGCCTGAATAGCAGCACCAATTGCAACAACTTCATCAGGGTTTACGCCGCGGTGTGGATCACGGCCAAAGAATTCCTTCACTGTTTCCATAATCTTTGGCATGCGGGTCATACCGCCAACCAAGATCACTTCCTGAACATCGGAAGGCTTGATGCCTGCGTCTTTCAGTGCAGCTTTGCATGGTTCCACGGTTTTCTTGATGAGGTCATCAACCAGCGCTTCAAGCTTCGCACGGGTCAACTTCACATTTAAGTGTTTTGGACCCGATGCGTCTGCGGTGATGAACGGCAAGTTCACATCGGTTTGCATGGTGGACGACAATTCAATTTTTGCTTTTTCGGCTGCTTCCTTCAGACGTTGCAGCGCGAGTTTGTCTTTACGCAAATCAATACCCTGTTCGCGTTTGAATTCATCAGCCAAGAAATCGATGATGCGGCTGTCGAAATCTTCGCCGCCAAGGAATGTATCGCCGTTGGTGGATTTTACTTCGAACACGCCATCGCCGATTTCGAGAATGGAAACGTCGAACGTACCACCGCCAAGGTCATACACGGCCACAATGCCGCTGCCCTTCTTTTCCATACCGTATGCCAATGCGGCTGCAGTTGGTTCGTTAATGATACGTAAAACTTCAAGGCCTGCAACGCGGCCAGCGTCTTTGGTTGCCTGACGCTGCGCGTCGTTAAAATAGGCAGGAACGGTGATAACCGCCTGTGAAACTTTTTCGCCAAGATAGTTTTCAGCCGTTTCCTTCATTTTGGTCAGAATGAATGCCGAGATTTCCGACGGGCTGTATTTCTTGCCGTTCGATTCAACCCAAGCATCGCCATTGTCATTCTTGATGATCTTGTAAGGAACAAGACCGATATCCTTCTTGACCATCGGATCATCGAAGTTGCGGCCAATCAGGCGCTTGATGGCATAGAATGTGTTTTCGGGGTTGGTCACGGCTTGGCGTTTTGCAGGCTGACCGACCAGACGTTCATTGGCAGACGAAAATGCCACAATGGACGGCGTTGTGCGCGCGCCTTCGGAATTTTCGATTACCTTTGCGCTGCTGCCTTCCATGACTGCGACGCATGAATTGGTGGTTCCAAGATCGATACCAATAACTTTACCCATATTTTTTCTCCTGTTGTTAAGCAAGTGATTATCAAGGCCCGCAATCGCAGCACCCCGATGGACTTCTTTTCATTGAATAATTTAGAGCGGACCGGATGTTTTTGCCAGTCCTCCATGCCCGTATATATAGGACATGTGACACCGCGCCGCAACGGGTCTATTTGCTTGGAAATAAAGGTTTTTTGCTAGACCGTTAAGGGCACGGATTGGGTATGTCGCGGTGGACAATATCGATGGCATTTAGCACTTCCGCGCCCAGTTTAACATGAATGCTTTCGATGTTGCTTTTTAACTGCTCCAGCGTCGTGGCGCCGATGATGTTGCTGGTCACAAACCGTTGCTGGTTCACAAATGCCAATGCCATTTGTGCAGGGGAAAGCCCTGCTTCTTTTGCGATATTCACATAACGCTGGGTTGCCGCTTCGGCACGCGGATTATTATAACGCTGAAACCGCGTGAACAGGGCCATGCGCGAACCCGCCGGTTTTTGTCCGCCAAGATATTTTCCAGACAAGACACCCATTGCCAATGGTGAATAGGCAAGAAGCCCGCATTGTTGACGAATGGAAATTTCGGCAAGGCCGATTTCGTATGTGCGGTTCAAAAGACTGTAAGGGTTTTGAACCGATTGCATGCGCGGAAATTTTTTGGTCTGGGCAAGGTGCAGATAAGCCGCAACCCCATAGGGCGTTTCATTGGAAAGCGCGACATGACGGATTTTTCCTGCTTCCACCAAATCTTGAAGAACGCCCAGGGTTTCTTCCAAAGGAATAGATGCTTCGTTTTCGATATGCGTATAGCCCAGCTGGCCAAAGGCATTAATATTCCGGTCAGGCCAGTGCAGCTGATATAAATCCACATAATCCGTTTGCAGACGCTTTAGGCTTGCTTCCAGCGCCGCCGTGATGTTCTTGTGGTCAAGCATGGTGGGTTTGCCGCCACGCGCATAATTATATGCTTCGGAACGACCAAACACCTTTGTAGCCAAAATAACCTTGTCGCGATTTTTACGCGCCGCAAACCATGTGCCAATATATTCTTCGGTGCGGCCATAGGTTTCCGGTTTGGGGGGCACGGGATACATTTCGGCGGCATCGAAAAAATTAATACCTGCCGCCACAGCCATATCCATCTGTTCGTGGGCGTCGCGTTCGGAATTTTGTTCGCCCCATGTCATGGTACCCAGACAGATAGCGCTGACTTGCAGACCCGATGTTCCAAGCGGACGATATTGCATAAGGATTATAGTTTAGACTTTTTGATCGACATGTTGGGGCGGCGCGGCCTGACCGCCCTTGGCAACGGCAACCATTGCTTCGCGCAGCAGGCGGCCTTGAATCATATAACCGGTTTGCAGAACCTGCACGACGGTACCAGGAACTTTATCTGGCGCATCCACTTCGCTGACCACCTGATGCAGATTGGGGTCAAACATCTGGCCCATGGGGTCGTTCTTTTGAATGCCGTAGCGTTCAAATACCGATGAAAGCTGCTGCGCGGTTGCTTCGATGCCCACACACAAATTCTTCACGCTGGCATTGTTTTGCATATCCGGTGTTACCGATTGCAGCGCGCGCTGCATGTTGTCAGCAACATCCAATAAATCACGGGAGAATTTGGAGACAGCATATTTCGCGGTATCTTCTTTTTCCTTGGCGGCGCGGCGGCGGGTGTTTTCAGCATCCGCCAGATAACGCAAGGCTTCATTTTTCATATCGGCCAATTGCTTTTCCAATTCGGCAATTCGCGCTTTTGGATCAGCCGATGCTTTTGCATCCTGCTTGGTTTCAGCTGGCTGCACTTCCGGTGTGCCGTCTTCGGGAAGATTTTCTGCTGCGTTGCTATCACTCATGACTCACCTTTTAACTTAACCTACCATTTTACCAATTAGTTTTGCGGTATAATCCACCATTGGAATAATTCGCGCATAATTCATACGCATCGGGCCAATGACACCGATTGCACCGATAATTTTTTCTTTGCTGTTCATATAGGGCGAGACAATCATGCTGCAACCGCTACCCTTAAACAAGCGATTTTCTGCACCGATATAAATCTGCACGCCTTCCGCGACTTGCGTTGCATCCAGCAGTTTCAGCATCGTTTCGCGGGTCTCCAATACCTCGAACAAGCCCCTGATGCGCTCCAGATCCTCCACCGCATTTACATCCTCAAGCAGTTTGGACTGACCGCGTACAATCAGATGCCCGCCGCCCACTTCGCCGGACCATATGGCAAGTCCTGCTTCGACAACTTTTGCAGTCAAGCTATCCAGCTCGTTGCGTTGTTTTGCCATTTCTTCACTGATGATTTTGCGCGCTTCGCTTAACCCGCGCCCCGACAGATGCGCGTTGATGAAATTTGCGGCAAGGGTGAGTGAGTGCGCGGGTAAAGTATAAGGCAAATCAATCACACGGTTTTCAACCAGCCCGCCTTCACTGACCAGAACGACCAGCACGCGGTCAGGTGCAAGGCTGACAAATTCGATTTGTTTAAGCGGGCGTTCTTCTGCCTTTGGCACAACCACCATGCCCGCGCAGGATGATAAGCCCGACAATGTGCGCGTCATTTCATCCAGCGCCTGATTGAGATTCTTTCCCTTTGGGGCGGTCAGGCTTTCCAGTTCGCGGCGTTCATCATCGCTGATTGCACCAACTTCCAGAATGCCATCTACGAATAGCCGCATGCCCGCTTCGCTGGGCAGACGGCCCGCTGAGGTATGACGCGCTTCCAATAATCCTAGATCTTCCAAGTCCGCCATGACATTTCGGATGCTGGCGGGTGATAAATTACCCACCGGGGAATGTGCAAGGCGGCGCGATAGTGTACGCGAGCCAATCGGCTCCCCCGTTTCGAGGAAGCTATCCACGATTTGCCGCAGAATTTCGCGGCTGCGTTCGTTCATTTTCGAGATAACACTCATGTTAAGCTTTTAACATTGATTACAAGGTTTTACGTGCTAATTCGTACTTATTTAGGGATTTCCGGCATCCCTTGCAAGGGCAGCAGAAAAAAGCCAAACTGCCGCCTCTTTAGGATTGGTTCGGCGGCATAAGCCGCCGCCTTGCCAATTAAATAAATGGGGCGGCTCGGCATACCAACGAGCCTACATAAAGAGATGATGCCGTTGGTATGATAAAGGACGTAGGTATGACCAAAGCTGCAACAAATTCGTATCGCCAAGGCCCCGATGAACGCGGGCATTTTGGGCTGTTTGGCGGGCGGTTTGTGGCTGAAACCTTGATGCCGCTCATTCTGGAAGTTGAAAAAGCCTATAACGCCGCCAAGGCCGACCCCGAATTTCAAAAAGAGCTGGATTATTATCTAGAGCATTATGCGGGGCGCCCTTCCCCACTCTATTTTGCAAAGCGCCTGACCGCGCATTTGGGTGGTGCAAAGGTTTATTTTAAGCGCGACGAATTGAACCACACTGGCTCCCATAAAATCAATAACTGCATGGGGCAGATTTTGCTGGCACGCCGCATGGGCAAGAAACGTATTATTGCCGAAACCGGCGCTGGACAACATGGTGTGGCAACAGCAACCGTTGCAGCCTTGTTCGATCTGCCCTGCACTGTATATATGGGCGCGGTAGATATTGAACGTCAAAAGCCGAATGTATTCCGTATGAAACTGTTGGGCGCAACCGTCGTTCCGGTTAAATCAGGCTCCCACACATTAAAAGACGCCATGAACGAAGCGTTGCGTGACTGGGTTACCAATGTGGAAGATACATTCTACATCATCGGCACAGCCGCGGGTCCGCATCCATACCCTGCGATGGTGCGCGACTTTCAATCGGTGATTGGCAAAGAATTGCGCCAGCAAATGATGAAGGCCGAAGGGCGTTTACCGGATAGTTTGGTAGCATGCATTGGCGGCGGTTCCAACGCCATTGGACTGTTCTATGACTTTTTGGATGACGTAAATGTTAAAATGTACGGCGTTGAAGCAGGTGGACATGGAATTGAAACCGGAAAGCATGCAGCATCATTAAATGGTGGACGCCCCGGTGTGTTACATGGCAACCGCACCTACTTACTTCAGGATTCAGATGGCCAGATTCTGGAAGGCGATAGCATCTCCGCTGGTTTGGATTACCCCGGAATTGGGCCAGAACATTCCTACCTGTTCGATACCAAGCGCGTGAAATATGTTTATGCGACGGACAAAGAAGCATTAGATGCGTTCCAGTTATGCTGCAAGATGGAAGGAATTATTCCTGCACTTGAACCATCACACGCGCTTGCTTACGTAACCAAACTTGCACCAACCCTGCCAAAAGATCATATTTTGGTAATGAACCTGTGCGGACGCGGCGATAAGGATATTTTCAATGTGGCCGAAAAATTAGGGGTTACATTATGACGAACCGTCTCGACACGCGCTTTGCAGAATTACGCAAAAATAATCAGGCTGGCTTCATCAGCTTTACCGTTGCGGGCGACCCTGATCTGGAAACATCACAAAAACTGCTTGAAGCACTTCCAGCTGCCGGCGTTGATGTAATTGAACTGGGCATGCCATTCACCGACCCGATGGCCGATGGTCCTGCCATTCAAGCTGCGGATTTACGTGCCCTAGCTGGTGGTATGACATTAGTCAAAACACTTGGCATGGTACAGGCATTCCGCAAAACCAATTCAACCACACCCATCGTACTCATGGGTTATTACAACCCCATTTATTCCTATGGCGCAGAAAAATTCGCGCACGATGCAGCCGCCGCTGGCGTGGACGGGTTGATCATTGTTGATTTACCCCCCGAAGAAGATGAGGAATTTCGTGTGCCCGCGCAAAAGGCCGGCATGCATGTTATTCGCCTGACGACACCCACGACGCATGATAAACGTCTGCCGGTGGTGCTGAGCAATTCGGGCGGGTTCTTATATTATGTATCCATTACTGGCATTACTGGCGCAGCAACCGCCAGCGAACAACAGGTGCAAGCTGCGGTATCACGCCTGAAACAGCATTCAAACCTTCCGGTTGCCGTTGGCTTTGGCATTAAAGATGCAGCGGCAGCCCAAACCGTAGCACGCCATGCTGACGCCGTAGTTGTAGGCAGCGCGATTGTGCAAAAGGTGGAAGCCAATATCCCAACCAAACAAGATCTCGTCAAAAACGTATGCGCTTATGTTGAAAATTTAAGTGCAGCAGTACACAAAGCCCGCAATAAAGCTGCGGCATAATACAGGAAAGAAACCCATGAACTGGATCAGTAATTTTGTTCGCCCGAAAATTCGCGCATTGGTTACCAAAAAAGATGTGCCGGATAATCTTTGGGAAAAATGCCCCGGTTGCGGCGCTATGCTGTTCAAGCGCGAACTGGAAGATCATTTTAATGTATGCCGCGCCTGTGGCCACCATTTGCGTTTGGAGCCGCTGCGTCGCCTGCATATGCTGTTTGATGATGGGGATTTCAAATTATTGACCTTGCCGAAAACAGTCAGTGACCCGCTTAACTTTAAAGACATGAAGAAATATTCCGACCGTATGCGCGATGCACGCAAGCGCACCGGGCAACGCGATGCGATTTTTGTCGCCGAAGGCAAGATGGCCGCGCGCCCTGTTGTCATCGCAGCATTCGATTTCGGTTTCATGGGCGGTTCCATGGGTACCGCTGTTGGCGAAGGTATCGTTACCGCCGCCAAGCAAGCCGTTGCGAATAAAACCCCGCTGGTCATCATTCCGGCATCCGGCGGCGCGCGCATGCAAGAAGGCATTTTATCGCTGATGCAAATGCCGCGCACAACAATTGCCGTGAACATGGTCAAGCAAGCTGGCCTTCCCTATATCGTGGTATTGACCGACCCAACAACGGGCGGTGTGACGGCATCATTCGCAATGTTAGGCGATATTCATATTGCCGAAAAAGGAGCGCAGATTGCATTTGCGGGCGCGCGCGTGATTGAAAGCACCATTCGCGAAACCCTGCCGCAGGATTTCCAACGCGCGGAATATTTGCGTGACCATGGCATGGTTGATATTGTGGTTCACCGCAAGGATTTGCGCGACACCCTGATTAAGGTGTTAAGCCTGTTAATGCCGGAAAAAGAAAAGAAGAAAAAAAGAAATCTGCCTGTTATTTCTGGCAGATAAATGCGGCATTCTTCGCAAGACATACTTGCGCGATTAAATGCGTATCATTCGGTTAATGTCGATTTATCGTTGCGTGATAGCTATGCCCAATTGCTGGGTGCGTTAGGTAATCCGCAACTTAAGCTGCCACCTATCATCCACGTTGCGGGCACGAACGGCAAAGGTTCCACCATTGCGTTTTTGCGCGCGATGCTGGAAGCATCTGGGCTAAAGGTTCATGTATATACATCCCCGCATCTAGTCTCATTCCATGAACGCATCCGGCTTGCTGGTCAATTGATTAGCGAAGATGATTTATGTGACGTGCTGCTGGAATGCGAACGGTTGAATGACGGCGCACCTGTCACCCAATTTGAAATCACCACCGCCGCCGCGTTCCTTGCCTTTTCCCGCGTGACTGCGGATGTATTGCTGCTTGAGGTCGGGCTTGGCGGGCGGCTTGATGCCACCAATATGATTTCCCAGCCATTGGCGAGTGTAATTACCCGCATTTCCTATGATCACCGCGATTTTTTAGGCAACAGCCTTCACGAAATCGCCAGTGAAAAAGCCGGGATTTTCAGGAAAAACATCCCCGCGATTATCGCCCCGCAATTTGCACAAGAAGTCACGCAAACACTGATTGAAAAGGCAGCTGCCACACAAACGCCGTTACATGCATACGGCACGGATTGGTCATACACACCCAACAGCACCGGCCTTGAGTTTGTTGTGAATGGCAAAGCAACCCAGTTTCCAAAACCCAACTTAATCGGGATGCATCAATACGCAAACGCCGCAACCGCGATTGCGGTTTTAAAACAACAAACCAAATTCAACATTGATGATGCAGCAATTGCTCACGGTGTTCAGCACGCCGAATGGCCGGCACGGTTACAACAATTGAAAAACGGACCTTTGGTGGATTTGCTGCCGCAAGGGTATGAGCTTTGGCTGGATGGCGGACATAATGACAGCGCGGGGGATATGCTGGCAATTCAAGCCGCCAGTTGGGCCGCGCAGGATAAAAAACCATTGATGGTTATTCTGGGGATGTTGGCAAGCAAACATCCGGAAGAATTTCTGGCATCACTTGCATCGCATATTTCGGCGCTTGCGGCTATTCCCATTCCCAATGAAAAAACACAAAGCGCAGATACCCTTGCATTAACCGCGCGGGAAACTGGCATCAAAATCACACAAAACCACCAAAACGCGCAGGATGCATTGAAATGGCTCATCAGCCTTTCGCCGCAACCTGCACGCATTTTGATTACCGGCTCGCTCTATTTGGCGGGTCAAATATTGCAGAAGAACAAATAATATAAGTAATAAATCGATATTTATTGAGTGTTAACCACCCCTATTCTATCTTTTACCAGTCCTTATACCCAGTTCACGCCAGAAAGACATTCAATGAAAGAACTGAAGCCAGAGCCATTAGACGCAGAAGCGGCCGCGCCGATTATTGCGGAAATCAAACCGTTGCTGGAAGCAAAAAATATGAATTTGAATGCGCTGGATATCCGCGCAGCAAGCCTTCCATGGTATGAAGATTTCAAATTCTATATTTTACAGGATCATGAGCAAACCCGGTATATGCTGTACAAGCCAGGTGATGCGGAATTACTGAACTGGACCAATGAAATCATCTACCGCGTGAATGACAAGGCGCCCATCCGTTTGGATCGCAAAAATGTTATCGCGTATGCCAAATTCTTTTTCCACTATGTACGTGGCCAATTAGGCCGTTTCATCATTGTAGAGAAACCAGATGATGTGGCGTGGCTGGATAATGCGAACGCCGAAGAAATGCAAAAGGTGAATGACCGCTTGATGCCTGTGACCTATAAAGGTATTGGACGCGATAACCGCTATTTATTGACCGCCAGCGTGGTGTTTAAAAACGCGCTATTTAAAACGAATATCCGCGTTGCACCCGATGGATTGATGGAATTGACGGATGAGGAACTTCTGCTCGAAGACCTCAATGTGCCGATCGATCCACCACCGCCATTAGAGTTCTAATTGCAGTTAAGCCAGCTTTGACTTAACCCATGCCGATAGCTGGGATTTTGGCATTGCGCCAACTTTGGTTTCCACCAATTGGCCGCCTTTGAACAACATCAAGGTTGGGATACCGCGCACGCCATATTTGCTTGGCGTCATCGGATTTTCATCGATATTGACCTTAGCGATGCTTAATTCTGCGCCCATTTCACCGGCGATCTCTTCCAAAAAGGGGCCTATCGTTTTGCATGGGCCGCACCATTCCGCCCAGAAATCAACCAGCACAGGTTTTTCTGATTTTAGAACATCTGCTTCGAAACTTGCGTCGCTTACGGCAATGGTATTGTTACCCATTTGGTTCTCCAAAAAGTCCTTTAAAAACAATCTCTGTCTTAATTATATGGCGCTGGTTTTACTGGGGTCAAGAGCCTATCAAGAGCTCAAATTGTCCAGAATCCTCATGCCGCGCTGCAATGAGGCATCATCCAGCTCCATTAAGGTAAGGTTATGTGTCCACAGCAAGCCCGCGCGTAGTTTGCGGCCCTTATAAATCTGCTCCAGCAGGATTTTATAACATGCCATTTGCGCAGCATATCCATGCTCCACGTCGGCGGTTGTGCGTGGCGGCGGGCGGTTGGTTTTAAAATCAATCACGAGCACTTCTGTATCGGTCACCAGCAAGCGGTCAATCTGCCCTGAAAAATATTTGCCATTGATTGTGCCAATGATGGGAACTTCGGCCTGCGCATCTTTTGAAAAAACATCTGCGAAAACAGGATTGCGCAGTACTGCCATAACTTCCTGAACATCCTTTAGCATGACATCACGATCGCTTCCACTACTTTGAATTAAAAAGCGTGCCGCAGCTTCTTCGCGCTGGTCATCGGGAATATTGGGTAGCAGTTGCAGCAGACGGTGCAATAAGCGCCCACGCATAAAGGATGACGCAGTACCGGATGCCGATGGACTTAATTGCGTTTCATCGCCACGCTGCAGCATGGATGGATTGTAAATCGGCTGTTTTGCAGATATGGGGGGAATAGGCTGCAAAAGCCATGCGGGCGGTTGGTGAAGGTCGGTTGTAATATTTGGCACGGGCGCAACCGGAGGCGATAATGTTTGCACATCACCAAATTTCCAGATGGGTTCGCCGTTTAGTTCGGTAGCATCCGCCGCAAGTTGGTTCATGGCATCCTGGATATGGGCTTGCCATGGCTGGGGCTTGGCTTCTTCGTCTTTGATTGCACTGCATAATATCAACACATCTGCCGCTCTGGTGAGGGCAACGTATAACAGACGCCGGTGTTCTTCATCGCGCGCTTCTTTTGAAAATGCCTTGCACGCTTCGACTGCTGGAACTTTTTTTGCAACGGGTGTTGCGGGAAATACAAATCCGTCACTATCCCAAAACACCGAGGGTTGTTTTCCTTGCTTATGCGGGTCACGCATTAAATCAGGCATGATAATAATAGGTGCTTCCAGCCCCTTTGCGCCGTGGGTGGTCATGATGCGCACTTCGCAGTTGGCTTCGCTTTGTTCGCGCTTTAATTCGCTGTCGTCCTGCGCAATCGCGCGCACAAATAATTGCAAGGATAATGGATGCTGTGCATCATGCTGACGCGCAGCAGATAGTAATTGTTCCAAGGGGTCTATGGCATCCATCCCCAAACGATGGATAAGCGCGGTTTTTCCGCCAGCCGGATTACCGGGGCACGGCATCACGAAGATATGTGATAGCAAGGCAAAGGATGAAACCGTATCAACCTTAGCCAGCAAATGTTTCAGGTAATCACATATTGTATTCAGGCTTTGTGTGTCTTGTAATGCCTGCCACAATGAGCCGCTGCGCCGATGCGCGATTGCAAAAAGCTGTTCATCACTGATGCGAATGAATGGTCCGCGCAGCACCTCCGCCAGTGTTAAATCATCTTGCGGTAACAGCAAGAAACGGCAAAGGCTAAGCACATCCTGCACTGCCGGCTGCTTATGCAAAACCATGCGGTCAATGCCAGCTACTGGAATATTGCGTTCCTTTAGCGCGCGAATGATGGGCGAGAGTAAATGACTGCGCCTTTGCAGCAGAATGATGATGTCATCCGGCTTTACTGCGCGCTGTTGCCCTTCGCGTGTTTTAAGCTGGTAGCTTTGTGATAGCCAGGTTGCAATTGTATCGGCAATGCGTTGCGCCAAGCGCACATAGGCATGCTTTGAATCATCGCGTTCTAACGGCGCTTCCCATGGTTGCGGCAACGGCTTCATTTCCGTTTTTACAGGCGACCACAGCTCCACCATACCGCGCATGGCGCGATATGGATAATGCCGCAAAGCTGTATTGCTAACCCCTTTGCGGATTTCATCGCGCCTGAACACTTCATCAACAAATTCCAGAACAGCGGAGGTGGAGCGGAAGGATTGAATGCGGTCAACTTCAATCATCGGCTTTAACAAATGCTTGAACCGTGCAAATAGCTGCGCTTTTACTTCCAGATAATGACGATGATTGGCACCTTGAAAACTGTAGATGGATTGCTTTTCATCGCCCACGACAAATAAAGTGCGGGCTTCATCCTCCCTGGCGCCGCGTCCTGATAAAACTTCATCGAGCAGAGCAAAGATGATGTCCCATTGTTCCGGGCTGGTATCTTGCGCTTCATCAATTAAAATATGATCGATACCACCATCCAGCTTATACAATACCCACGGCGCGAGTTCGGGCTGCGTAAACACATCACGGGTTGTTAAAATCAAATCATCATAGGTGAGCTGCGCATTACGGCGCTTAACGTCCTTGACCAGCTGCCATAGATGCTGCGCAAGAATGTAAAATGCAACGTGCTGATGATAAAAACGCAGGGCATTGCGGGTTTGCACGAGTGCTAGCACGCGCTGCGCTTCCCTATTCAAAATATCAGCGATGGATGGATTATTTTTTTCAATATCCTTGGTAAATAACTTGGCACGTACCGTTTCTTCGGTAGTGAGATAGGCCAAGGCGTATTCATCAAAATGTGGCGCGCGGTTTTGTTTATCATGCACCCATTTAGAAATGGCTACGCCGCGTTCTTTGTCGGTCTTACTGCCAGCCTGTAGCCAATCTGCTGCCTGTAGCAGTTCATTTTCGGGCACCGATTGTTGTTCGAGCAATTCGCGCTCACTGCCAATAAAAACAAGATTAAGCTTTGTTTGCAGGGATTTTGCAAAATTTTCAGGCGTTGGATGCGCAGCAAAATGCGCTGCCCATTTGCCGGAGTTTTTAAACACCTCCCCCAGCATTTCCTTTGTGCGGGATGTTGCTTGGCTGTATCCGAGTGTGGTCAGCGCATCATTTAATGCAGGGCTGGTTTTAATCTGCCCATAAAATTCGGAAAGCACCTGTTCATGGAATAATTTTTCTGCTTCGCCTTCTAGCAGCGTGAAATGCGGCGCAAGACCGGCTTCATGCGGGAAGCGGTTTAAAATCATCTGGCAGAATGCATGCATCGTCATAATGCGAATGGCATCGGGGCGTTCCAGCGCAAAGGCAAATAAACGACGCGCTTCTTTTAAAACCGTGGGATTGGTTTTGAGCGCAAAGGTTTCTTCGAGTCTGTTTTGCAAATCACCTTCCGGTAAAATAGCCCATTGCTGCAGCTGCATGCGGATGCGGTTTTGCATTTCTGCTGCTGCTGCCTTGGTATAGGTAAGGCAGAGGATATTGGGCAGTACTTTATTTTTATGTGTGCGTTTTTCGATACGGTTTTGCAGCAATAAACGCAGCACGCGCTGTGTAAGCAACGTGGTTTTGCCACTGCCTGCCGATGCAGAAACCCAAACGGATTGCGCTGGATTTAATGCGCGCAAGCGCTGCGCTTCCTGTTGCTGCGCAAGCTCCGATGATTGGGGCAGTATATTTTTTTGGGCAGTGGCGCTCATCCGGCATCCTCCTGCTCGATTTCGCCTTTCGACCATTCGGCAACACGGGCAAGGCGCGCATAATCAGGCGAAGCTTCGAGAAGATTTTGGCGCGGCGCAGAACGAAATAGCGCATTCTTTTGTAAAAAGGCTTGGATAAAAGCCGTTAGACCATTTTGATGCAATACGATGGCGTCCGCATGCAAATTCATCGGTGCTTTTGAATCTAGTAACTTTTCACCTTCGGTTATGCGCACATAGCCAATTTTGCTGACATGCGTTTGCGCAAGATCTGGAAAACCCTGATTGGACGCAATAATTGCCTCCACCAGCAATTGGGGTTTTAGCGCAGTTTCCACCTCTGCTTTGCTTGGGATTGCACCCGTTTTATAATCGGAAATATGCACCGTATGATCGTTCAGCACATCAATGCGGTCAGCCTTGGCATGGACAACCGGATGATAATTTTGAATATTGAGCTTTGTTTCGCCGCGCTTTTCAGCAAAAAAGGCTGTCACCTCGGCGCGGCGCGCGCGTTCATATTCCCATACTTCTTCTGCAAGCAGCATAAGACGTGGCTGCATCATATGCAGTTCATCGGCACTGACCCCGTGCTTTAAAAACCCTTCGCCTAGCAGGTGCATAAATGTATGCTTGGCATCTTCCGGCCAATTGAATGGATAAGTTTTTGCAAGCGCATCGAGCACGGCATGGAAAATATTTCCTCTGTCCATTGCGCTGAGTTCGGCATCCAGTTCCTTAAGTGCATTAAGGCCCAGCACGCGTTTTGCGTAAAATGCGTAAGGGTCACGCACCCAAAGCTCGATATCTGTTGCGCTAAGCTTTGCTGGCAAAGCAGTATGTACAACACTGACTGCGGGCGGTTCACAAGGCGCAACATCTTCTACCCTATCCAATTCCTTTGCCCATTCATGCCAAGGCATCACAGGCTTTAGTGCATGTTCTGCGCCAAGCATTTTTAAAACCGCCTGCAAACGAAGCAGCCAGCGTGATGGGTTGGTAGGAGTAACCCCGCTGCGTTCACTGCGGAGCAGCGTTACATTTTTCTGCGCGGCAAGCTGGATAAAGTCATGCGCGGTTTGCCCAATATGCTGATCAGGAACAGGAAGCCCGAAGGTTTTACGCATCGCAGGTGACATCCACGGGTCCAGCATAGGCGCTTCCGGCCAGGAGCCCTCATTAAGGCCTGCCAGTATCATATGGTCAAACGACAACATGCGCGCTTCGATAAGGCCCAGAATATGAACACGCGGGTGTTGCCCATAGCGCAGACGGACAGGCTCCTGGCGCAAGCCAGCTGTGAAAATACCTATATAATCTTCAAAACTGCATTGGTAATTCTGGCTATGCGCGCGAAGACTGTCCATATACTGGGAAAGCACCTCCGCTGCTTCGCCCTGCCATACGTCTTGTTTGCACCACGCATTTGCAAGCGCTAGATGCATGTCGAGCCAGTGCGAGAACGATTTTATATGGTTGATGCTGGTGATTTCAGAAATGCCTTTGCGGATGGTTTGCAACAGCACTGCGTAAGGCTTGTTCGCAGGCATAATCGAAAGCCAAGTACCAATACCATGCCCACATATCTGCTGGCGAAAAAAATCAGTTTCCATTTCGCGCGCAAGTCGCAAACATTCTTCACGCGAAAGACCCAGCGACGTTAGCGGATGCTTTAAAAACGCCATTACGTCCGACGGTTTTAAATCATGGCGTGGCAAATGGAGCAGCAACGTGAAATAAGCAGCCAGTGCTGTTTCAGATAGAGGCGTGCCCGCACTGTCGTCAACTACGACATTCCAGCGCCGAAGCTGGGTTGCAACGCGTACTGCCAGTGAACGGTCTGGCGTTACAAGTGCAGCCGTTTCATCAGGCGTTTCCAGTACATGCCGCAAGATAAGGGCCGCAAGCTGGGCTTCATGTTGGTCATGCGCTGCGGTCAGGCTCTGCATTCCCTGCCATGGTTGTGCGTTAGCGAAGGTTTTTGCCAATTTTTCCCAATCATCGCTGTGTTCTGCCGGGCGCATGATTTCCGAAAGGAAATGCTGACGCGGCTGCGATTGCGGTGTGCCATCCCATATGGGGATATCTTCACGCTCGACATTTAATTTTTTAATCAGTTTTTTCAGCAGATATTGTGGATGTGTTTCGCTAATTGCATTCCAGCTTGCTTCATCCAGCGCAGCATCAAGCCCTGGCAGAACAACCGCTCCCTTTGGCAATGTTGATATCGTTTGCAATAAGTCAGCCGTGGATGGATGCGAACCCGTAGAACCCGCAGCGATTACATAATGGCTGGGCGGGTTTTTCTTCCAATGCTCGATCTGTAACGCGAATAGACGCTTGCGTCGATCAACCGCCTCGATCACATTCTGTTCTTCCAAAATTTTTGGCCAAACTTCTGTAATCACACCAAGGAAGGCGACAATGGTTTCCCAGTGCTTCGCCAATTCTTTTTCTTGAACCACGTTGGCGAGATTTTTGAAATCGCAATTTTCAATTAATACCTGATCCATCAAGCGGCCAAGATCGCCTGCCAATAAAAAGGCTTGCGTATGGGATACATCTGGTTCTTTTCGTGCCATAATTAGCTGTGTGAGCAGCAGCCGGCGGCGCATTGGCGAAATGGCGGGAGGAATATCCAGCACGGCTTTTGCCAATTCCGCATCGGCCGACAACACCAATTCATCTTCATCAATCGCAGAAAGCTGGCGAATGGCTGGGAGCAACATCGCCGCGCCATCTTTTTGCATGGCCAAAAACAAATCGCGTAGCGCCGTGCATGCACGGCGCGTAGGCAGCAGAATTAGCGCAGATTGAAATTCAGTCGGCGGTAATTTTTTCAATCCTGCAACCAGATTTTCAAGAAACGGTTCGCCGGCAGGAATATTAAAAATGGTTCTGGATTTTGGTGGCATGTTACCACCCGCTATGGTCAGCAAGTCGGCGATTGGCTTCGGCTAAATCTTCGGGCGTACCGACATGAAAACAGGTTCCATCATGGACGAGGCCGTATAAACGTCCTTTGGCTTCGGCGGCATCCCATACAATATTATTGGAAAAAACCGTTTGTGTGACGTCGCGAAATAAGGATGGTTTAACAATCTGCGCAGAAATAAAGACGTAAGGACGGGGTGGCTCCGTATCTTTTCGGGTAATACGGCCATCTGTGGCCATAAAAAAATCACCCTTGGCACCTTTAAAACCTAGCGCTTTTTCAAGCGGCATAAGCAGTAACAGGCAATCCATCGTTTCCGGATTGAAGGTGTTTGCAAGGCGCTGTAGCGCGGATACGGCGCCGTCGCGCCATGGTAAATCGGAATTAATGGCAAAAATGGGGTCATTACCCAAATGCGGCAACGCGTTCTTTATACCCCCGCCGGTATCAAGCAATATGTCTTCTTTCGATAAAATAATCTCCAAACGATTGATTGATTTTACATGCGCTTCAATTTGTTCAGCTTTGTAATGGGCATTAACCACGGCACGTTTTACACCAGCATCCACCAGCCTGTCTAACACCTGATCGAGCATGGTTTCACGGCCCACTTTCAGCAATGGCTTTGGCGTTTCAAGCGTGAGCGGGCGCATACGCATGCCAAGCCCGGCCGCCAATACAAAAGCTGTGTGCGGAATAAAACTCATGGCTTCCAATGCTCGCGAAAATTAGGGGGCACATATTCATCAAGCCATTGATAGACAGGAGCCAACGCAGGTTCGGCAGTGTGCAACATGAGCAAGCCCCATGTGCGCTTGAAAAAATCTTCGGTTGCAGGACTATCCTGCGTTACCCAGCGTTTTGCCAGAATACCTAAAATGCGCATGTGCCGTTGGCAGGCAAGAATATGATAAGACGTCATGAACCGCACCCTATCCTTAAACGTGGACGCATCAAGGTAGGTTTTCAACATATGGGCACGCAACACAGGCGATACATCTAGCCGTGCATCTTCAAGCAATGACGCAATATCGTAGGAAATCGGGCCGATACCGCCATCTTGAAAATCAATAGCAGCTGCTTTTCTGTGCCCTTCTTCATATTCCAGATACATAATATTAGCCGCATGATAATCCCGCAGCATCACCGAACGCGGAATGGCACAGGCTTCTTGAAGTGCACTTTCCCATGAATGCTGGAATGCAGAAACCGCTTGCGGCGAAAACGCGTGTTTCATCACGAAGCTGCCATAGGCATCTAAAAAAAAGCGCACTTGCTGCAAAAATAATTCTGCCGTGAATTGGGTTAGATGGTCAGTTGGCGGCACACGTGACGCATGCAAATGCTGTAATGCATCGACGGCAACGGAATATAAATGTTCGGGCTGCGCAGATTTGCGGATAATGGTGCCAAAGTCATTTTCGCCCAAATCCTCGATAATGGCGTAGCCTTTGTGCTTATCAACGGCGTAAATGGCAGGTACACGCATACCGCCCGCCTGCAATACCGATTGCATGGATAAAAACGGGGCAAGCTCTTCAGGTTTTGGCATAACCATGAGCAATGCCTTACGGTTGGCATCGGATAAGCGGATGTAATGCCGCGCAGAAAAATCACCAGGTAAAGGGGTACGCTGGGCTTTTTCCCAGCCATGAATGCTAAGAAAAAATTCCTGTTCGTTTATATCGTGAGGGGCTTCAGCCGTTGTGCCCATACATCATCACCTGTCATTGATACCTTGCGCTTTTGATTATCCTGCGCCGGATCCAAGTGTAGCTGTAGTTGATTGGGCGGTAAAAGGCCTTTTGCACGTTCAGGCCATTCGATAAAAAGAATACTGTTGATGAGGGCTTCTTCATAACCAAGCTCATATAGCTCCTCCGCCGTCTTTAGGCGGTAGAGGTCGAAATGCCAAAGATTGCCTTTGGGAGAATCATAGTGCTGCACCAGCGTAAAGGTAGGGCTGGGTACGGATTGTGCCCCCGCCAGTTTTTGGATAACCGCACGGATAAATGTAGTTTTGCCAGCCCCCAGATCGCCATGGAATGTCAGGCAATCACCCGCCTTAAGCAACGCGGACAAATCCTCTGCCAGCTTCTGCATCTGGTGTTCATCGCATTCACGTATCAAAATGTGCATATCAGGCCGTGATGGATTTAAGTGGGTGTTCTTGTGGCGCTTTCACCGGCAAAGTGCAGGTAATACGCGTGCCCTTGCCCTTCGTGCTGTCAATTAAAATACGACCGCCATGCAATTCAACAAAACTTTTCACGAGCGATAAACCCAACCCTGCCCCGCCCTGCTTGGCATGTGGATTGGTACGTTCGAACTTTTCAAACACGCGCAACTGGTCTTCTTCGGGAATGCCCATGCCATCATCGGTTACAAACAACGATACCCAATCACCCTGACGTTCCGCCGATAACACAATATGACCGCCTGGCGGTGTGTATTGAATGGCGTTGCTAATAAGATTGAACATCACCTGTTTCATGCGGTGTTCATCAACTTCGAAACTGCCGATAAGGTCGCTGCATTGAATGTCCATGCTCAAGGATTGCTGGCGCGTCCATTCACGTGTCATATCCGCCGTGCCTTCCAGTAAACTGCGCACAGGAACCGGTTTGCGGTTAAGGGCCATGCGGCCCGCTTCAATCGTTGCCAAATCAAGGACGTCGTTGATAAGCGCAAGCAGCTTCTTGCTTGCATCCATCATGGTGCGCGCATATTCCAGTTGACGTTCGTTGAGCGCTCCAAAATACTGGTTTGCCAGAATTTCGGCAAAACCCATGATGGTATTAAGCGGCGTGCGGAGTTGATACGATACATTCGCAACGAATTCTGACTTGAGTTTATCGGCAGCCGCAAGGGCGATGTTAGTTTCACGCAAGGCTTTTTCAGCACGAACACTATCGCTTACATCCAGATAGGAAATCAACACCGCGCCATCCGGTAACGGCACGCATGAGAATTCAATGACGAGTTCTTGCTGGCATTCATAGCGGCCGGCGCGCGTTGTTCGATCCAGTGTTTCGGAGACTGTATCGCGTTTGAATTCTGCCCAATCGCCGGAATAGTTCAGCAAGGGCTTCATCAATTCCACTACTTCACTAATATGTGGATGGGGCGCAAGCATATCATCCGCAATCTTCCAGATGCGGGCAAAGGCAGGATTATAAAGTTTAAGCTTGCCATCGCCGCCATAGACCGCGATGCCTTCGGCCAAATTATCCAGCGTTTCACGCTGCACGGCGATAAGCGTGTTATAGGAGGATTCGAGCGCCAGTTTATCGGTCACATCTTCATGTACGAACATGATGCCGCCAAACGGATGCGGCACGGCCATAATGCGCAGCGTTGTCCCATCTGGCAGATGCATCAAATCTTCGCGTTGTTCAATCAATGAGGTAAAGAGCGCGGTGCGTTCTTTCTTATACTTCTGGAAATCCGCCTGTTCTGGCGCACGGCGGCGGGAACGCAGATCTTCAAGAATTTCACTGAAGGTTGGCTCGCTCTTGAGGAATTCTTCATCGCTTGACCACAATTTCAAATACGAACGGTTAAAGAATTTAATACGTGTATCAGATCCATAAATGGCTATCGGCGTGCCGAGCTGATCCAGCACTTGCTCATGCGCTTTGATGTGGCGCTTTAATTCCGCATCAAGCTCCGACTCCCGTGTAATATCGGTGGCAAAGCCAATCATCGAACGGTCAGGACCGTTATAGCTTTCCATGATGTGGAGCAAGCGACGTTCGCCCTCAATCACAACGAAACGCTGTTCATGCTCCGCGCCATTTTTTTCGAACGCCATTTGTGAAAGTGTTTTGGCCTTACCGCGCTGGGATGAAGGCACCAGTTCGATTTGTTCGGCGATGATGTTTTCAACGCTGGCCCCGACAGATTTTGCATAGGCTTCGTTCACCCATTGCAACTTGAAATCCTTGGCGCGCAGCCATAAGGGGTATGGCACCTGGTTTAGTACCGCGCGCAATTCACCTAATTGGTTGCTGGCTTGCTGTAAACTCTCGCTCTGGCGGCGAATTTCTTCTACAAAACGCGATGTGTCACGCAACCACAATAATGCCACCGGTTGGGACTGCGATGGCAGTTGACGGCGCGAGCCATGAACCATAATCGCTTTCGCGCCGGAAATGCTGGTCACCTGCAAGCGGAACTCTTCACCTTTTTGCAACAGCTCTTTAATCAGGAACTGCAATTTCTCAGATGAGGCTGGTTGCAGCGCAGATAACACATCTTGCAAAACGCCAACGCGCTCAACACCCAATAGTTTTTCTGTCCCGTGCAACCGCAGTGCCTGACCTTGCGAACCTAAAATCACAAACGCATCCGGTGAAACTGAAAGCAGCACATCTTTAAGCTGGGATTCTTCCTGAAGCTTTGCAGCAGCCTTGCGCGATGAACGCGCTTGTTCAAAAAAGATGACGGTTGCGGTACCAATCAGCAGTACGACCGCAAGCAAAAAGAGATGGCTAAGTCCAACCGCTGCCTGCCCTGTATTTCCACCACGAAACAGCACAATAAGGAACGCGACCACTATAAGCAGCAGCACCCCTAATAATGGTGTATATCGTCGATACAGCTCTCTCACGGAATCTAAACCTACCTTCGTTGGTCAACGATGTTACCAAATCTTATAAAGATTAAGACTTGATTTAGGTAGATTCGCCCAAAATTAGTAACGGTAATGTTCGGGCTTATATGGGCCTGCTTCATTAATGCTGAGGTAGGCAGCCTGCTTTGCATTAAGCTTGGTCAGCTTAACGCCAAGCTTTTCAAGATGCAGGCGAGCTACCTTTTCATCGAGCTGCTTGGGCAGAACATACACCTTGTTCTCGTAGTTTTTGTGGTTGTTCCACAATTCCATTTGCGCCAAGACCTGATTGCTGAACGACGCACTCATCACAAAGCTGGGGTGCCCCGTTGCACAGCCCAAATTCACAAGACGACCCTGGGCCAACACAATCAAACGCTTGCCATCCGGGAATACCACTTCATCAACCTGTGGCTTTACCTCTTCCCATTTGTAATTGCGTAAGGATTCAATCTGAATTTCGCTATCGAAGTGGCCGATATTGCACACAATCGAACGGTCTTTCATCGCGCGCATATGTTCAAGCGTAATAACATCGACGTTGCCTGTTGCCGTTACGAAGATATCGCCCAGCGGCGCTGCATCTTCCATCGTGGTAACTTGATAGCCTTCCATCGCGGCTTGAAGCGCATTGATAGGATCAATTTCAGTAACCATCACGCGCGCGCCTTGGCTGCGGAGTGACGCAGCAGAACCTTTGCCCACATCGCCATAACCGCACACGACAGCAACCTTACCTGCCACCATTACGTCGGTTGCACGTTTAATACCATCCACCAGACTTTCACGGCAGCCATAGAGATTATCGAACTTCGATTTCGTCACGCTGTCATTGACGTTAATGGCTGGCACTTTTAATTTGCCTGCCTTCATCATTTCATACAAACGATGAACGCCCGTGGTGGTTTCTTCCGACAAACCTTTCACGTCTTTGAGCATTTCCGGATACTTATCGTGCATGATTTGGGTTACGTCACCGCCATCATCCAAAATCATATTTGGCGTCCAGCCATCTGGACCTTTCAAGGTTTGTTCAATGCAGTACCAGAATTCTTCTTCGGTCATGCCTTTCCATGCAAAGACAGGAATGCCTTTGGCAGCAATCGCCGCTGCCGCTTGGTCTTGCGTTGAAAAGATATTGCAGGATGACCAGCGTACGGTAGCGCCCAGTTCGATCAGCGTTTCGATTAACACCGCTGTTTGAATAGTCATGTGCAGGCAGCCGACAATGCGCGCGCCTTTTAAGGGTTGTTTGGATTTGAATTCGGTGCGCAGCGCCATCAGGCCGGGCATTTCGCTTTCGGCAATCGCAATTTCTTTGCGGCCCCAATCAGCCAGCGTGATGTCTTTTACTTTGTAATCGTTCTTTACGGCATTTACTGCGGCAGCTTGCATGGGGCTCTCTATATATAATGTGATTTAGGATACTATACGTTTACAGATGCTCACCTTTTGCCACAGGGGGGAAATGGTGACAACATCTATTCGCGCAAGTGATTTACAGGCAATTTATCGGATTGTTTAGACTTGCTTATTCGCCATTTCCTGCTTGATGAGGGTTTCGTCACTACTGCTCATTATTTTGGCAGCATGGCGGGTGGATTCGAGAAGGCTAAGTCCGCGAATAGTTCGTTTTACTTCCGGCAAACGTGGCGGTGACATCGATAGTTCGCGAATGCCAATGCCGATAAGAAATGCAGCCAGCTGGGGGTTGCCAGCCATTTCACCACAAAGGCTGATTGGGATACGCGCGCGCAGCGCTGCCTCGGTACTAAATTGAATAAGACGCAGTACCGCTGGATGCAGGGGATTATATAAATCGGCAACCTGTTCATCGCTGCGGTCAATCGCGAGCGTGTATTGCGTTAAATCGTTGCTGCCGATGGAAAAGAAATCAGAAACCTGCGCAAGCGCATCAGCGGCCAAGGCCGCGCCCGGAATTTCAATCATCACACCAACCGGCGGCAATGGGTCCGGCAATTCCTCACCGCGGCGTTGCAGGCGTTTGGCAACCAGATGTACTTTTTCACGCACTTGTTTTACCTGCTCCACACTGGAAATCATTGGCAACAAAATGCGCACAGGCCCATAGACGGCAGCGCGTAAAATGGCGGCAAGTTGCGTTTCAAATAATTTGGGTTGCTTGAGACACAAACGAATAGCGCGCAGCCCCAGCGCGGGATTGGTGCTTTCGCCATGCACATCGCCCAGCGCAGAGGATAGTTTTTCGCCGCCCAAATCAAGCGTACGAATGGTCATGACGCGGCCTTTCAGCCCCTCGACCATGCCGCGCAAGGCGATGAACTGTTCTTCTTCATCAGGTAATGTTTTGCGGTTCATGAACATAAATTCGGTGCGGAACAGGCCAACGCCCTGCGCGCCTGCATCTAATGCTTTGGTCAATTCACGTGGCAATTCCAGATTGGCCATGAGCATGACTTCGGCGCCATCGCTAGTAATGGCTGGAAGGCGTTTAAGCGTTTTGAGTTGTTCGCGTTCTTTTTTAAATTTCAGTTGCGCTTTGCGAAGGCGTGCGAGGGTTGCCGCAGACGGGTTGATAATAATCTCGCCTTCGAGCCCATCGACCGCAATCATCGTGCCGTCTTTGCAATGCAGTTTTAATCCTGCGGCACCAAGGACCGATGGCAAATCAAGCGCACGCGCCATAATCGCCGTGTGACCGTCAACGCCACCCAGCTCGGCAACAAAGCCCTGCACGGCCTCAGGATTGATTTGCGCAGTATCGGCAGGCGTAATGTCTTCGGCAACCAAGACACTGCCTTCGGGAATGTTGATGGTGAAATCGGCATTTTCGGTTTGCAGGTTGCGCAGCAGTCGTTGCCCCACTTCCTGAATATCCTTCATGCGCGAGGCAAGATATGCATCATCCATCGAGGCGAAGCTTTGCGCAAGATGCGCAATTTCATGCTGTAACGCCGCATCGGCATTTATTTTTTCAGATGCAATGCGTTTTTCAACGCCGCGTATCAGGCGCGAACCCGACAGCATCGCAATATGTGCATCCAGCAGAATGTTCATTTCTTCCGCAGCATCGGCGGGAAGATTTTCTGCTTTTGATTTGATGCGTTTGATTTGGCGCAGGGATTTAGTGACAGAATCTTGAAAGCGCAGGGTTTCTTCGGCAACGCCATCGGCCTTAATCGCATATTCGGGAACATGCAGGCGTGCGCTATCCAGAATAAAGGCTGGGCCAATCGCAATCCCCGCTGAAACCGCCAAGCCTTTCAAGACCAGTTCATCACTCATCTTCTTCAAACCTGTCGGAAATGAGTTGGCAAATGGCGGATAATGCTTCTTCCGCATCTTTGCCGTAGGCACAAATGCGCAAGGTTGTCCCCTTCGATGCGGCAAGCATCATAAGGCCCATGATACTGGTTGCGGCAACCTTCATGTCGCCGCGGCTGACTTCCATCACGGCTTCAAAATTAGAAACGCATTTTACGAATTTGGATGCGGCTCTGGCGTGCAACCCTTTTTGGTTGACAATTGTGACCTGTTCGCAGATTTCGGGATGCTCGGACATTCGCTGGCCAGTCAGGAAGCTTTGGCGTTGAGCAATTGTGATGCAACGGTGATATATTTACGGCCCGCTTCTTGCGCTTCGGCTACTGCTTCATCAAGCGCATGGGTTGCGCGCACGCTGACCAATTTAATCATCATCGGCAAATTCGCCCCTGCCAACACTTCGATATGCGCCTTCTCAATAATGGACAGCGCAAGGTTGCTGGGTGTACCGCCAAACATATCGGTAATTACAATAACGCCTTTGCCACGGTCATTGGCCGTGACGCTTGCCAAAATCTCCGCACGGCGCTGCTCCATATCATCTTCCGGACCAATGGAAATGGCTTGCGCAAATTTTTGCTCACCGCATACATGCTGGGTGGCGAGCAATAATTCCTTGCCTAAGTCACCATGCGTTACCAGAACCATTCCAATCATCTTATCCTCCATTTCATTTTGTTTCTTTTTTATCCATGTCGCGGTGTGTGAGTGCGACCACATATCCTTGCGCGGCAAGCATGGTACCAAGCTGTTCGGCGACAAACACCGAGCGATGTCGTCCACCTGTGCATCCGAGTGCGATGGTGAGATAATTTTTTCCTTCCTCTTTGTAGCGCGGCAAAAGTGGGAAAAGAAAATTGAGCATGCTCATGAAAAACGCATCAAAATCAGGATCAGATTTGATGTAATCGGCAACCGCCTGGTCACGCCCCGTGAGTTGGCGCAATTCCATATTCCAATGCGGATTTTTCAGAAAACGGACATCAAATATCAAGTCGGCTTCGCGCGGGACGCCGTATTTATATGAAAAAGATGAAACCGATACCGTTAACCCGCTATTATCGGTGCGATAATGGCCCACCAGCAGACGGCGCAAATCATGTGCGGATAATAAGGATGTATCAATCGTGTGATCGGCTGCTTCCTGCACGGGCGCAAGCATTTTGCGCTCCATAGCGATACCTTCCTTAACCGGACGGTCGCCCGCGAGCGGATGGCGACGGCGCGTTTCATTAAAGCGGCGCAGCAGCGCTTCGTCATCACAGTCTAAAAATAAAAGACGTGCATCAAGATGCGGATCGAGTTTGAACTCCCCAACATAACGCAAAAACATTTCAGCGTTGAATTCAGCGTTGCGGCTATCCACACTAATCGCAAGCGGTTTATTATTTTTGCTAGCGCCCTTAATCAGCGTTGGCACCATGGAGAGGCGGAGATTATCAACCGCTTCGTATCCCAAATCTTCGAGCGATTTTAAAACCGAGGAAAGGCCAGCACCTGACATGCCGGAAATAAGCACGACGCGGCGCTTGGTATTACGGGGTTTTAATTCGGTTACAATAGCATCATTCATGAGTGAGCTTATTTTGCAGGAATGCCCGCAGTTTCGCAACCGCTGAAGCCTCAAACGGATAAAGCTTAAGTACTGGCAAGCATATTCCTGCGATTTCGGTGTGAATCAGTTGCGGCAGTCGTTCAATTGCCTCTTTCGATTCACAGGTGACAACAAAATCCATACGTGCACTGGGAATAGTGGCGACTTTCAGCAGCCCGACACCACTGACTTCGAGCATTCCCTTGATTGTCTCTGGCGGCGAAGCGAAGAGTTGTTTTTCTTTTACCGTGAGCTGGGTGTAATCATCCGACACAAGACTGCCACCCGCATCGATGATACGTAGCGCCAAATCCGATTTGCCAGTGCCCGATGCGCCGCAAAGTAAAAGGCCGCGCCCGCAAAACACAACACTTGTGGCATGAAGTGGTGAAGTCATTTGATTTTGAATTTTTAAAAACTTACGCGAGTATATTGAGGAGTTCTTTTTCGGTTTTCAACTGTGCCTGAATAACCTTGGCATTAGCCGTGTATGAAATATCAGCCAATTTGCTGTTCACAATTTCCTCATCGAGGTTGATGTC
>JANRLI010000018.1 GCA_033762625.1 Alphaproteobacteria bacterium | reverse complement strand
CTTCCGGCAGGAAGGCAGGGTTAATCAAAAGTCTCGCAAAGCCTTGTCACATAAAATGTTCGAGGCCGTTTGCACCATGCCATTTTTCAATAGCAATTGTGTTGGCACAAACCCTGCTGAAACCGCAGGAAGCTACTCCCTAATGAGTAAGCTATAAATAGTCGTATAATAATGCGCTGTCCAGCGGTTTGTTAACTATGCTTGAAAGTAAATTATATCCGCATGCATAGCCTGCGATGAGTTACACTATGAAAATAGTGAACTGATTTTTTAGTAATTTGGCAGGCATATCATGACAAAGAATTACTATCCAGAATTCAAGGGCCCAAGCGCAGCAAGGATTGCTTCGCCGGACAAAATTCAAAGTCAGTATCCTTATCCGCTTGAATCAGCTGGTCTTGGTGATTTCTACCCGAGCTGGTCATCCAAACCTTTAGACAAAAAGAACAAAAAAATACCACTCAATACTACTGCCACACCATGGCACATCGATGCGTTTGATGATGAAATAGAAGAAAGCGCCACCATACGCGAAGAAAGCGCCGCTTAATAGCGTTTATCTGCTTTGCCACCAACCCATTCCATAAAAAGCCTTTATTAGCGCCTTTTCGTGCAAGGCTTGTTTTTATCGAGCTTGGAGTTATTGTTAGCCAAGTTACCATTCACACCAAGCTGGGTTAGCATGTTTTCTTTTTTCTATGTCCTCGACATTTTTTTGGGTTTTCTGGAAACCATGATGGCGATTTATGGGCTTTTCAGCCTGCTGCTTTTCTTTGGCGTACTTAGCCCTTACGGACGAATTGCAGGAATGATCTGGCAAAATATGCAGGGCTTGTTCGAACCGATGCTACAACCCATTCGCAAAATCATACCGCCCTATCGCGGGTTTGACTGGTCGTTTCTAGCGCTCTACTTACTCATTGTACTAACACGCTCATTGCTGCGTGAATACGGGCCACTGGCGGCGCATACGGTTACAACCATAGGTGCACAATGAGTTCTGCCTTGGTAATTGATGGTAAAGCATCATCTGCACGTCTTCGTTCTTATATTGCCGAACAAGTAAAACAATTACCCGCAAAGCCGGGACTGGCGGTTGTGTTGGTTGGCGCTGACCCTGCCAGCGAAGTCTATGTTCGCAACAAGGAAAAAGCTGTTGAAGAAGTGGGCATGGCATCCTTCCCGCATCATTTGCCAGCAACCACCAGCGAAGCGGATTTATTGAAATTGATTGATACTTTGAATGCCGATGCAAAGGTGCATGGCATATTAGTGCAATTGCCCCTGCCAAACGGGATTGATGCGCAAAAGGTTTTAGAACGCATTTCGCCAGCCAAAGATGTGGACGGGTTTCACCCCGTGAATGCTGGCAAACTTGCGGTTGGGCAAGACGGCCTTGTGCCGTGCACACCCATGGGCTGCATGATTTTACTTAAAGAAACATTGGGCGATTTGAAAGGCCTGCATGCGGTTGTCGTTGGCCGTTCCAATATTGTGGGTAAGCCGATTGCGCAGTTATTACTGCAAGCCGATTGTACCGTGACCATCACCCATTCCAAGACGAAGGACTTAGCTAGCGTGTGCCGTAGCGCAGATATTATTATTGCTGCGATTGGTAAGCCCGAGTTTATTAAAGGCGACTGGATCAAAAAAGGCGCGGTAGTGATTGATGTGGGCATCAACCGCATTGAACGCGATGGTAAAACAAAATTGGTTGGCGATGTGGATTATGGCGCTGCCGCACAAAACGCCAAAGCCATTACGCCGGTACCTGGCGGCGTTGGGCCGATGACCATTGCGTGTTTGTTATCCAACACGCTGAAAGCATCCAAAAAGTAATTTACTTACCGCGTTGCTTCGCCATTGTGGACAGGCGCAAGCGCAGCGCGTTGAGCTTGATGAAGCCTTGCGCATCCGCTTGGTTATAAACGCTGTCTTGTTCAAACGTCACGTAATCCAGACGGTACAAGGAGTTTGGTGATTTACGGCCAACCACAATCGTATTGCCCTTATACAGCTTCAAACGAACCACACCGTTCACATTGGTTTGGGTGTGGTCGATGAGCGCTTGCAATGCTTCGCGTTCAGGCGAGAACCAGTAACCGAAATACACAAGCTCCGCATAGCGCGGCATGATATCGTCTTTAAGATGTGCAGCGCCGCGGTCAAGCGTGATGGATTCAATTGCGCGATGCGCAACGTATAAAATGGTACCGCCCGGTGTTTCGTAAACACCGCGGGACTTCATGCCCACATAACGGTTTTCAACCAGATCCAAACGGCCAATACCGTTCTTCTTGCCGTATTCATTCAGCTTGGTCAGCAAAGTTGCAGGCGACATGCGTTGACCGTTAATGCCAACCGCATCACCGCGTTCAAACTCGATTTCGATATATTCGGCTTTATCCGGCGCTGCTTCGGGTGAAATGGTGCGCTGGTAAACCATTTCATCGGCTTCTACCCATGGATCTTCCAAAACGCGCCCTTCGGAAGAAGAATGCAGCAGGTTAGCGTCAACAGAGAATGGCGCCTCACCTGTTTTTGCCTTGGTAATCGGAATTTGGTGCTTTTCGGCATATTCCAGCAATACTGTACGGGAATTCAAATCCCACTCACGCCATGGGGCGATAACTTTGATATCCGGCTTCAAGCCATAATAGGCAAGTTCAAAACGAACCTGGTCATTTCCTTTGCCGGTTGCGCCATGGGCGACAGCATCGGCGCCGGTTTTGTTGGCGATTTCAATCTGCTTTTTAGCAATGAGCGGACGGGCAATAGATGTGCCAAGCAAATACATGCCTTCATATAAGGCATTGGCGCGGAACATGGGGAATACATAATCTTTTACAAATTCTTCCCGCAAATCTTCGATGAAGATTTCTTTGCAACCCAGCAGCTCTGCTTTCTTACGTGCGGGTTCTACTTCTTCGCCTTGCCCTAAATCGGCCGTAAAGGTAACAACTTCGGCGCGGTAATTATCTTGCAGCCAGCGAAGGATAACGGAAGTATCGAGGCCGCCTGAAAATGCCAGCACAATTTTCTTTACGTCTTTTTTATTATCGGTCGCCATGGTTTACCTTATAGGGAGATTTGAAGGCGTATTTATGCAACGGCTTTAAGGCTGAGTCTAGTCAATCGTTGTGAAAATGCCTGTGGATCTGCCAACGGCTCTCCTTCCAATAGACGGGCCTGATCAAGTAATAACCACGCTAAATCGGCCATCTCTTCACTATTTGCGTTGCCCGCCATTTGCGCCATTTTAACAATCAGGCTGTGGGTCGGGTTGATTTCAAGAAAGCGACGCGCGGTAAGGCCGCCGCTTGGTAAACCCGCCGCTTTGTTCTGACGCAACAATTTTTCAAGATGGATATCAAGCTCCCCATCTGCGGCCACAATGCACACCGGAGAGCTTGTCAGGCGGCTGGATGTGCGAACATCTTTCACACTATCGCCATAGATTTCTTTTAGCGATTTAATCAGTGCCGTGATACTATCTGATGTCGGTTTATTTTCTTCGGGCGTTTCGACCTTTTTAATTTTATCAAGGTTCATGTCACCGCGTGTGGCAGACTTGAATACCTTGCCATTATAGGTGCCCATGTTAGTGACCCAGAAATCATCAATCGCATCACTAAGTAACAACACTTCGATATCCCGCGCACGGAACCCTTCCAGTTGCGGAGAATTGGCAAGAGATGCTGCATCTTCACCGGTGATGTAGTAAATCGCATCTTGTTCAGCGGGCATACGCGCAATGTATTCTTCAAGCGTGACCAGTTGCTTGTCTTGTGCGGTGGTTTTGGTGGTGTATGCGCGGAAAAGCTTTAATAAATCCTCACGGTGATCGTAATCATCATAAAGCCCTTCCTTCAGAACGGCGCCAAAATTATTCCAGAATTTCGTATATTCTTCCTTGTTTTCGGAAAGTTTGGAAAGCTCCGACAGTACGCGCTTGGTAATACCGTTTCTCATTTTCGTTAGCACGGGATTGTTTTGCAGCATTTCACGGCTGACGTTCAGCGGCAAATCCTCGCTATCAATGACGCCTTTCAAGAACCGCAGATAAGGCGGCAACAAACCTTCGGCAGCTTCGGTGATAAAGACACGTTTTACATATAACTTTACACGGTGGAAACGCCGCGGGTCGAACAAATCATGCGGCTTTTGGGTAGGAATAAATAGCAACCCCGTATATTCCAGCGTTCCTTCTGCACGCCAATGAATGGTTTGTGCAGGTTCATCATAGGCATGCGCGACGTGATGGTAGAATTCCTTATACTCGTCTGGCGTAATTTCATTTTTCGAACGCATCCACAACGCCGCGGCGCGGTTTAACTTTTCCGCTTCATCATCGCCGAAATAAATCGGGACAGCGATATGATCGGAATATGCGGTAACAATCGCCTTCAGGCGATCCAGTTCCATAAATTCGCTTTCATCATCCTTTAGATGCAAGATGATATCGGTACCAGCGATGTTTTTGGTGGCAGGCTGCATGGTGTAGGCGGATTTTCCATCCGATGTCCAACGCCACGCCTCGGTTTCGCCTGCTTTGCGGCTGATGACTTCAACCTTGTCTGCGACCATGAATGCGGAATAGAACCCCACACCGAATTGGCCGATCAGGTTCATGTCTTTCTTCGCATCACCGCTCATTTGTTCAAGGAACGCTTTGGTTCCCGAACGCGCAATGGTACCAAGGTTTTCGACGATTTCATTCCGCGTCATGCCGATACCGTTATCGGACACGGTAAGCGTGCGGTTTGGAATATCCGCAACCAGATGAATGGCAAATTTAGCAGGCGCCAAATCGGGCTGAGTTACAGCCGTATAACGCAGCTTGTCGCAGGCATCAGCAGCATTCGAGATGAGCTCGCGCAGGAAAATTTCTTTCTGACTGTAAAAGGCGTGCACGACGATATCGAGCAAACGACCGACTTCTGCCTGAAATTCATGTTTTTCTGTTTGTGCTTCGCTCATCTTTCTACCTATTTGCGGGTTAGAGGTCTGTATTTAATACGATGCGGTTGATCTGCATCCGCGCCAAGGCGGCGGCGTCGATCAGCCTCATAATCCTGATAATTCCCTTCGAACCATTCGACATGGCTATCACCTTCGAATGCAAGAATATGCGTTGCAAGTCTGTCAAGGAACCAGCGGTCATGGCTGATGACGACAGCGCAACCAGCAAAATCAACCAAGGCTTCTTCAAGCGCACGAAGCGTATCCACGTCCAAATCGTTGGTCGGTTCATCAAGAAGTAGTACGTTCGCGCCGGTTTTCAACATCTTTGCCAGATGCACGCGGTTGCGTTCACCGCCCGATAATACGCCGACTTTTTTCTGCTGGTCAGTGCCCTTGAAATTGAATGATGAAACATAAGCACGGGAAGGCATATTTTTGGTGCCAAGTTCAATGACATCATGTCCGCCGGAGATTTCCTGCCAAACGGTATTATCATCTTTTAACGCATCACGGCTTTGATCTACATAGCCGAGTTTCACGCTATCTGCGACTTTAAAGGTCCCGCTATCAGGCTTTTCAACGCCGGTAATCATCTTGAATAATGTTGATTTACCAGCGCCGTTGGGTCCAATCACGCCTACGATGCCACCGCGCGGCAGACGGAATGATAGATTTTCAATTAACAAACGATCGCCGTATGATTTACTGATATGTTCCACATCAATTACGTTTTCGCCTAGGCGTGGCGGGGTTGGGATAATAATTTTTGCAGTACCCGACAAATCATCCTGTGTTTTATTAAGCAGGTCTTCATAAGCGGCCATACGCGCCTTGCTTTTCGCCTGACGCGCTTTAGGTGATGAACGCACCCATTCCAATTCGCGGGCCAATTCTTTCTGGCGGGCGTTTTCTTCGCGGCCTTCCTGCTCAAGGCGTTTTTGTTTTTGTTCAAGCCAAGATGTGTAATTGCCTTCATACGGAATGCCGTGACCGCGGGCGAGTTCCAAAATCCAGCCCGTCACGTTATCAAGGAAATATCGATCGTGAGTTACCATCACAACCGTGCCTTTATAATCGGCCAAATGACGCTGCAGCCATGCAACCGAATCAGCATCCAGATGGTTGGTCGGTTCGTCGAGGATGAGCATATCAGGCTTGGACAGTAGCAATTGACACAATGCCACACGGCGTTTTTCACCGCCAGACAACACCGTAACATCTGCATCACCCGGCGGGCAACGCAAGGCATCCATCGCCAGTTCAACTGTGCGACCAATTTCCCATGCACCTGCAGCTTCGATCTTTTCTTGTAACGCTGCTTGCTCTTCTATCAGCTTGGTCATTTCATCTTCATCAGTAACTTCGCCGAGCTTATTGCTGACATCTTCAAACGCTTTGAGCAGAGCATGGGCGTCACCCATGGCAAGTTCAATATTCTGTTGTACATTTAGTTTTGGGTCCAGCTGCGGTTCTTGCGAAAGATAGCCAACCTTCACGCCGTCAGCGGCCCATGCTTCACCGGTAAAATCCTTATCGATGCCCGCCATGATGCGCATCAGGGTCGATTTACCCGAGCCGTTGACGCCGAGTACGCCAATTTTCGCTCCGGGATAAAAAGAAAGGAATATGTTATCCAAGACCTTTTTGCCACCGGGATAGGCCTTTGAAAGGCCCTTCATTACATAGGTATATTGACCAGCCGTCATAACGCGCATCCTTTACAAGATTAAGTTGTTGTATTTGTGCATCTTTTGCGCTTCTGTCAATGGTCTCTCTGGGGCTTGGAATAAGTTTTCTTCTGATTTTTGACATAGTTGATGGCTATTGTATTTTCATGCTGTTTCGTAACGCATTTTTTTTGAGCCTAGTCGCTTTTTCAGCACCCCTAATGGCGGCGCAGAGCGATGCCGTACGCATCGGCGTGCTGACCGATATGAGCGGCGGGATGGCGGCATCATCCGGACTTGGTTCGGTTGAAGCAGCGCAATTGGCGGTTGAAGATTTGGGAAGCAATGTGAATGGTAAACCCATTGTAGTCATCAATGCAGATTTCCAGAATCGCGGTGACCTTGCCCAACATATCAGCGAAAGCTGGCTTAGCAAACAAGGCGTGGACGTAGTGGTCGATGTTCCAAACGGACCTATCGCTGCCAAACTGCAAGATTATTTCAAAGAACAGAAAAAAATTCTGCTTACTTCCAGCCCAAGCTCTACACGGTTTCGTGATGCATCGTGTCACAATAATAGCTTGTCATGGCTTTATGACCGCGACACATTGACAGTGAATTTAATTCAAGCACTGGTAGACGATAAAAAGAAGCGTTGGTTCGTTATTAAGAGTGAAGATGGCTATAGCTGCGATCTTGCTAAAATTGCCAAAAGGCGCATTAAGGATAGTGGCGCTGAATTAGTGGGCGAAGCACAATTCGGCAAGCGGATGAGCGGGCTTTCGATTATTCTCGAACAAGCGGAAGATGTAAAAGCCGATGTTATTTTTCTGGCGTTCGACCGCCCCGATGTGCTGCATTTACTAAATCATTGGCCTGTGCATGGTAAAGACAAAGATATACCTCCGGTTGCATTCACCACCCTTTCACTGTCTGATATCCATGAGTTGGGAAGCAAACCAGCACCAACATTCTATACTGTATCGCCATTTTACTGGAATCAGGATGGCACAACGCGCGAATGGTCAACCAAGTTTGCAACCCGGAACAGAGGCGCAATGCCTACAGATATTCAAGCAAGCGTCTATTCGTCCGTACGGCATTATCTTGAAAGTTTGAAGATTGCACAAAACGGCGATGCGCAAGATATATTGGGCCGTATGAAAGGTGCAGCACTTGCTGATCCGCTATTTGGCGCAAGTCATATTCGTAATGACGGACTGGTTGCACACCGTTTACTTCTGTTATCATCCATACGCAATGAAGACCGCGGGCATCCATGGGATGTATATAAAATAGTGAAGACGATTAACCCACAAAATGTTGCGCTGCCCGCAGAAATCATCTGCAACAAAGAATAAGGGCTGATTAAGCAACAAGCTTATCGATGTCCAGCGTGCTTTTAACACCCAAATCATCGAAATGCGCGCTGAGCCATTTTTTGGTGGCAGTCTTACCCGCTTCACGCAGTGAAAGAAGAAAATTCCATTCGGGATTAAACTTGCTTTCAAGCGGCAAGCCAGACATAACTTTTTCATCACCCACCATATGCAGATGCAATTGGCGGAGACCGCATAGCTGTTCATTAAGATGCCCATCGATAAGCAGCTTGTTAACAAGGCGAAGCCCGCGTAATTCCACCAGCAAAGGTGAATTGAAACTAATCTCGTTCAAACGGTCGGCAATTGTATCGGATGTGCGAGGAACCGCATCACGGAAAATAGGATCAATCTGCACAATCATGATATCATTGGTGGCATCGCATTCAGTTAATGGAAATAGACTTGGATTACCCATAAACCCGCCATCCCAATAATAATTGCCATCGATTACCACCGCCTGAAATAATTGCGGCAAGCAGGCGGATGCCAATACCGCTTCAACTGTAATTTCATTCCCAGTGAATATTTTAAGCTTGCTACGCAGAACATCGGTTGCCGAGATGTGGAGATTGATCATACTACTTTTGCGCAATTCATCGAAATCGATGAGGCTGAGCAATACATCTTTAAGCGGATTTAATCCCAGCGGATTAAGCTGATAGGGCGAAAAGTATTTCGACATCATATCGAAACCCGCATAGGTACCAGACGCCATCATTTTCATGGGGCCAAGAAGCTGATCCATTGTATTCGATGCTGCAAATGCGCCAAAACGTCCGGAATCACTTACCTTTCGCCAGAACATTTCCAGCAGTTGGATTGTCTTATCTGCTCCGCCTTTAAGAAGACCATAGGCAAACACTGCTGCATTCATTGAACCTGCACTGGTGCCGCTGATGGTTTTGAATGCTACACGTCCATCGAGCAATAACTGTTCGAGCACGCCCCATGTAAATGCGCCGTGCGCCCCACCACCTTGCAGCGCGAGATTGACAATTTTTTTTGATGTGTGGGTCATACTACGTATTGTGCGGTATTTTTATTGTGCAGTCCAGCCGCCATCCATGGTCATAGCCGAACCTGTGATTTGCGCGGCAGCATCACCGCAGAGAAATACCAATAATGCGCCGAGTTCTTCGGGCGTTGCAAATTGCTTTGAGGGTTGCTTTTCGGATAGCAATTTTTCTTTCGCGGCATCGTTACTGATCTTCTGTTCGGCGGCAATCGCATCGATCTGCTTTTGGACCAGCGGCGTCAATACCCAGCCGGGGCATATCGAATTACACGTAATTCCCGATCCTGCGGTTTCCAGTGCAACCACCTTGGTTAGCCCGATTACACCATGTTTTGCTGCGACATAAGCTGCTTTTTCCTTTGAAGCGACAAGGCCATGGGTTGACGCTGTATTGACAATGCGGCCCCATTTTTTGGCACGCATGAATGGCAGCGCATACTTAATACCATAAAAAGCGGAAGACAAATTGGTTGCCAAAATTGCATCCCATTTATCGAGGGGGAAATTTTCAACTGGCGATGTGAATTGAATACCTGCATTGTTGACGAGAATATCCACTGAACCCAATTCAGTATTGGCCGCTTTAATCATCGCTTCGACTTGATCGGGTTTTGAAATATCGGCGGCGTTGTAACGTACCTTTACACCATACTGCTTTTCCATGCCTGCGCGCTCGGCTTCAATTGTTGCTGCATCACCAAAGCCGTTAATCATGACATGCGCACCTTCAGCGGCCAGTGTTTTTGCCATTCCCATGCCGATGCCACTGGTTGAACCGGTGATTACCGCGCATTTGCCTTTTAGTGAATTAGCCATGACAGTCTCCTAACTGATAAGGCGCTTAAACATTTGCAGCGCGCGCCTCTGGTTTTCTTTGTTTGCGTAACACTTCAACACCGGGCAATGCGCATCCTTCCAACCACTCAAGGAATGCACCACCTGCTGTCGAGACGTAGGAAAGGCTATTCCCGACTTGTGCCATATTTACGGCAGCGACGGTATCCCCGCCGCCCGCAACCGATAGCGCAGCCCCCTTTGATGTAAGGCTGGCAATTGTTTTGGCAACCGCCATCGTCGCTTTTTCAAAGGGTGGAATTTCAAACGCACCAAGCGGGCCATTCCACACAATTGTTTTAGCCTCGTTCAGCGCAGCCTGTATGGCGGCAACTGTTTTTGGCCCAACATCCAATGCCATTTTGTCGGCTGGAATATGCTCAACCATTACGGTTTCAGTTGGAACATTCGCTGCAAAAGTTCCAGCCACCACCACATCGCTTGGCAATAGAATCGTACAGCCTTTTTGTTTGCTCTCTGCCATGATTTTGCGCGCAGTATCGAGCATGTCAGGTTCATAAAGCGATTTACCAACGGCCATGCCTTGTGCGGCAATGAAGGTATTTGCCATACCACCGCCAAGCACCATCACATTGACTTTTGCGGTGAGGTTACTGAGTAATGCAAGCTTGGTTGAAACTTTGGACCCACCCACAATCGCCACCACAGGACGAACCGGTTTATCCAGCGCCTTTGCCAAAGCTTCCAATTCATTTTGCATATCACGGCCACAGCAGGATGGCAGCAGATGCGCAATACCTTCGGTTGATGAGTGTGCGCGATGCGTTACCGAAAACGCATCGTTCACAAATACATCACCCAACGCTGCAAATGAATTGCTTAAGCTAATATCGTTTTCTTCCTCACCTTTATGAAAGCGGGTGTTTTCCAAAACCAGCACCTCGCCGCTGTTCAATTTGGCAATCGCGGCCTTGGCTTTATTGCCAATTGATTCATCACAGAAATCAACGCGTTCATTCAGTAATCCGGAGAGGACAGGAACAATTTGTCCGAGCGACATGGACATATCCACTTTGCCTTTTGGACGGCCAAAATGTGATAGCACAACAATTTTTGCTTTTTTGCGTTTAAGTTCCTGAATGGTTTTCAATAAACGCTGCAAACGGGTCATATCACCCACCACACCGTTTTGCACCGGCACATTCAAATCGCCGCGCAACAGCACAACTTTATTCGAGACGTCAATATCATCCAGAGTGAGAAATTCCCCGCTCATAACTTTATCCTCATACTGTTTTGAATTAAAAATTAGTGGTGTTCGGCTTTATCAAGCGCATTACGCACCAAGACACCAAGGCAAAGTAATGATAAGCCAAAAAGTGTCAGGCCGAACACGTACGCATCTTGCGTAGCGCCTTTGGCCGCAAGAAATAGCCCAGCCAAGGCAACGATGGACAACATAATGCCAAGCAGCCAGTTAACTAATCCCTGTAACATATAGAGCCTCTTAAGAATTGGGGTCATTTTAGGCCACGATTTATGCCGTAAAAGTCCTTATCCGGCAAGGATTTACCATTAGGCCCCATGAGCACAACATAAGTTGTTGACTCTGCAACTTGTTTTCCTATAAAAATCCTCGCTTTGGTGGCCCCCTGAGATGGCCCCTTTTTTAGCTTTTATTGTAGTTCAGGAGTACGCGGATGAAACGCACATATCAACCTAGCCGCTTGGTTCGCAAGCGTCGCCACGGCTTCCGCGCCCGCATGGCTACCAAAAATGGCCGGCGTGTTATTTCGCGTCGCCGCGCACAAGGTCGTAAGCGTCTTTCCGCTTAAAGATTAGTTGAGCACAAAAACCAATCCCAAAAATAATCGTCTCTTAGTTCGTAGTGATTTTTTGCGCGTTGCTGCAAGTGGCATCCGTTTTGTATCATCAGGGTTTGTTTTACAAAAAAGCAAAGAAGAAGCATCTCTTGTTCGTTATGGCCTGACCGCCACAAAAAAGCTGGGCAACGCTGTTGCCAGAAACCGTGCACGTCGCCGTCTTCGCGCGTTAGCTGAAAACCATTTATTGAAGCTGGCAACGCCAGGCGATTATGTTCTAGTGGCACGCGAGGCAATTGCCACACGGGAATTCACGCAACTGATCAGCGATTTGGAAAAAGCCCTTAAGGTTTTGAAATGCCAAAAAGTAAGCTCCTGACCATTGCCGAATATGTCATCGCAACTGTAATGATTGGAGCCATCCAGCTTTACCGTTGGACGTTATCGCCCATCATCGGGCGGTTTTGCCGTTTCCAGCCAACGTGTTCTGTTTACACTATTGAAGCAATTAAGATTCATGGCCCGTGGGCAGGCGGAGTTTTAGGCATAAAACGTATATGCCGCTGCCATCCGGCTGGCGGTTTTGGGTTTGACCCTGTGCCGCCCCGTGATAAGAATGCGCGACCCCACACAAGAGAAGTAACGACAGATGAATGACAATACGAATTTCTTTTTGGCCATTGGTATCTCCATCATGATTTTGATGGGCTTTCACTGGTTTTACGAAGTGCCAAAACAACGCGCCGCACAAAGCCAGGTGCAAGCCACACAAATTATCGCCAAAGAGCAACCTGTTGTTGAAACCGTGACCGCACCCAAGCAACGCAGCGAAGTGATTGCCGCAAGCAAACGTATTTCATTGGGCAACGAACATATTCATGGGTCGATTAATTTAAAGGGTGCACGCTTTGATGACTTGACGCTCATCCGCTATCACGAAACGGTGGATAAAAGCAGTCCGGAAATCGTGTTGCTTTCTCCTGCTGGCAGCAATCAAGAGCACCCGGCCTATTACGCAGAACTGGGCTGGCTGGCGACGGATGAAAAAACCAAATTGCCTGCGGGTGATACAGAATGGCAAAGTGATGCCACCAAACTGACCGCGGGCAAATCGGTTGTGCTGCATTGGGATAATGGTCAAGGTTTGAAGTTTGAGCGCACCATCAATCTTGATGGTAATTATATGTTCACCGTAACCGATAAAGTTACCAATAGCTCTGGCGCAGATGTAACGCTGGTTCCGTTTGGTTTGGTATCACGCCATGGCTTGCCAGCGCATGTTGGTGCAGGCACATCGCATGAAGGCCTAACAGGCGTATTAGACGGCCAGTTGCGCGAAAAAGATTACAAGAAATTGAAGGATGAACCGCTGACAACCTATACCAGCAAAGGTGGCTGGATTGGCATGGCGGATGTGTATTGGTTCACAGGGATTATTCCAGACCAGAACGATAACCTCACCGCCCGCTTTCTTTACAGCAGTGTGAATGGCCAAAACCGTTATCAAAGCGATGTAAAGAGCGATCCGGTTGTTATCAAGGCGGGCGCAGATGCTTCCAAAACCTATCATGTGTTTACTGGCGCAAAAGAAGTTGCGGCACTGGAAAATTACGGTGATGCGTTAAAGATACCGATGTTTGATAAGGCCGTGGATTTTGGATGGTTTTACATTATCGCCAAACCGTTTTTCCACGTGATTGACTGGCTTGGAAAAACATTTGGCAATTATGGCCTTGCGATTATCGCATTCACCATTTTGTTGCGTTTATTGTTCTTCCCATTATCCGAAGCATCTTACCGTTCTATGGCCCGCATGAAAGAATTGCAGCCCGAAATGAACCGTTTAAAGGAACGCTACAGCGCTGACCCCGTCAAGATGAATGAGGAAGTCACCAAGCTGTATCAAAAGGAAAAAATCAATCCGCTTTCGGGTTGCTTGCCGATACTCATTCAAATTCCTGTGTTCTTCGCGTTATACAAGGTGTTGCTGGTTAGCATTGAAATGCGTCATGCACCATTTTATGGCTGGGTACATGATTTATCTGCACCTGACCCATCTAATATCTTCACACTGTTTGGCTTGTTTGCGTTGCCATCGTTCCTCTCATTCTTGCATTTGGGTATTTGGCCGTTGCTGATGGGCGCCACAATGTACATCCAGCAGATGCTGTCACCACCGCAAGCTGACAAAACCACACAGCAAGTGTTTATGCTGATGCCCATCATGTTCACATTCCTGTTCGCGGGTATGTCAGCTGGATTGGTGATTTACTGGACGCTAAGCAACGTACTTGCCATCGCGCAGCAGGTTTTGATTAAACACCGCAGCAATAAAGACGCTACCGCTAAAACCTGATGGCAAGCATTACAACGCCAAAAAAAGCTGAAGCGTTTTTTACAGGGCCATGTGTATTTGCGGCAGGCGCACCCACGCCTGAATCATTGCCAAGCGAACACTTTCCGGAAATTGCATTTATTGGGCGATCCAATGTTGGCAAATCAAGTTTGGTAAACGCACTGACCGGGAAAGATATGCTGGCACGTGTTTCAAATACGCCGGGCCGTACACAGCAATTGAATTTTTTCCGTCTTGGCGACCGCATGATGCTGGTCGATATGCCGGGCTATGGATATGCCAAAGCATCGAAGGATGCGATATATGAATGGAACGTATTGATTGATGCGTATTTAAAAGACCGTGGAAATTTAAAGCGTCTTTGCCTGCTGATTGATGGACGCCACGGCATTAAAGACAATGATCGTGAATTCATACATAAGCTTCATGTTTATGCGGTGCCGTTTGTAGCCGTTATTACCAAGACCGATAAAATTAAAAAAGCTGAACTGGACGACGTTAAGGCCAGCGTTGAAACCGAGATTAAAAAAATCGGCCCTGCATGGCCAAAAGCCTTTGCCACCAGCTCCGAAAAAGGCGTTGGGATTGATGAACTGCGGCTATTTCTTGCCCAGTACGTGGATTAATTTACCGCCCACTCTGTTCCGCTGCGCGGAACAACCGCTTAGGCGAGGCATAAATTTCCACTTTAAGCTCAGCGTCTGGCTGTTATAATCATCCCCAGAAGGAAAAACGAATGATTAACACCGAAAATCCAAGCAAAGAAGAATGGGGTAGCATCGCCCGTATTTTGGCTGAAGCATTGCCATTCCTGCAACAATACCGCGGACAGTGTTTCGTCATCAAATATGGCGGGCATGCGATGGATGATAACGCAACGGCGCTCCGTTTTGCACGTGATATTGTGTTGCTGAAGCAAGTTGGCATTCACCCTGTAATTGTTCATGGTGGCGGCCCGCAAATTGATGCGTTCCTCAAAAAACTGAATATTCAAAGCACATTTAAAAACGGCCTACGTGTTACCGATGCCGCTACGATGGAAGTCGTTGAAATGGTATTGGCAGGCAAAGTCAATAAGGAGCTTGTGCAATCCATCAGCAATGCCGGCGGTGTAGCGATTGGGTTGACGGGCAAAGATGGCAATCTGGTGCGCGCGCGCAAAATTACGCCAGACGGCGTGGATTTGGGGTTTGTTGGAGAACCGATTAAAATCAACACGCATATCCTTAAAAAGATTCTGGAAGAAGATGGCATTCCAGTTATCGCGCCCGTGGGCGTTGATGAAAACGGCCAGACATTAAATATTAATGCCGATACCCTAGCCGGCGCGATTGCATCTGCATTGCAAGCGGTGCGTTTCATGTTGCTAACTGATGTTGCAGGCTTCCTTGATAAAAACGGCCAACTTGTTTCTGAAATGACTGTTTCGCAAACCGAAAAAGCGATTACGGACGGCGTTGCCAAAGGAGGCATGATCCCGAAGCTGCAAACCTGTATCAGTGCAGTGCGCAGCGGCGTTAAAGGCGCGGTTATTCTAAATGGCAAAGACCCGCATAGCGTATTGCTGGAATTACTAACGCCAAAAGGTAATGGAACCCTGATTAGTTAGATTTGGGTCAGATCATCATGCCAACAGAATTACGCGATATTTCCTGCTGGATTTTCGATCTGGACAACACGCTGTATTCGCCGGATAGCAACCTGTTCCCGCAAATCCATGAGCGCATGGGGTTGTTCCTGATGGACTATTTCAAGATTGACAGGGAAGCAGCGCATGACTTGCGCTTCCAGTATTTCAAAAAATACGGAACGACGATGCGCGGGATGATGACCGAGCATAACATCGACCCACATCAATTCATGGAATATGTGCATGATGTTGAGCTGACCGATATTGGCCCCTGCCCTAAAATTTCTGCACTCTTTGAAAAATTACCGGGCCGCAAAATCATTTTCACAAATGCAGATCACCGCCACGCCAATCGCATTTTGAACCATTTACAACTGCGCGACCATTTTGAAGGTATTTTTGACATCGCCGATGGTGATTTTGTATGTAAGCCGGAAACAGGCCCATATGAAACTTTACTGCGCCGCTATAATCTGAAAGCTACCGATTGCTGCATGATTGATGATATGCAGGTGAATTTAAAGGCAGCTGCCGAACTTGGGATGACAACGGTATGGATGCGACATGAGGCCGAATGGCTGCGAACCAAGCCCAAAGCTGGCGAACACTATCCGCATTGCCATCACGTCATAAATGATTTAACTCTTTTTCTTGAACAAATTACCGGAACATAAGAAATGAACACGATTAAACCCGAAGAAGTCCAAGGTCTTATTGAAGAAGCATGGGAAAAGCGCGATACCATTAAACCGCGCGAAGACACCAAATTCCGCTACGCCGTTATTCACGTAATGAACGACCTTGATAAAGGAGCACGCCGCGTATGCGAAAAAGTTGACGGTAAATGGATTACCCATCAATGGATCAAGAAAGCGATTTTGCTTTCCTTCCGCGTACATGAGAGCGTGCGCATCACCGGTGGGCCTGGAGGCGCATCTTGGTATGATAAAGTGCCCAGTAAGTTTCAGCATTGGAGCGAAGACGCCTTTGCCAAGGCAGGTTTCCGTGCGGTGCCCAATTGCGTTGTTCGCCATTCTGCATTTATCGCGCCTGGCGCAGTATTGATGCCGTCTTTTGTGAATGTTGGCGCGTATGTAGGCGAAGGCACCATGGTCGACACATGGTCCACCGTTGGGTCATGCGCGCAAATCGGCAGGAATGTACATCTTTCCGGCGGCGTAGGTATTGGCGGTGTGTTAGAACCTTTGCAAGCCAATCCGGTTATCATTGAAGATGATTGTTTTATTGGTGCACGCAGCGAAGTTGCCGAAGGCGTGATTGTTGAAAAAGGTGCGGTGTTGTCGATGGGCGTATTTATTGGCGCATCAACCAAAATTATTGACCGCGAAACAGGCGAAGTATTTATGGGCCGCGTACCAAGCTATTCCGTTGTTGTTCCCGGCACATTGCCAGGAAAGCCGATGAAGGATGGTAGCCCAGGCCCCAATCTTTCCTGCGCAGTGATTGTAAAGCGCGTGGATGAAAAAACGCGCTCAAAGACATCAATCAATGAATTGCTGAGAGACTAAGTTTCATCAATACCGAGATAAAACCATTCCTGTCCTACAGGGCAGTCGGCGTGGGGTAATACAATACGCCCGCTAAATGGCGCGGTGATCTTTTCGCCATCATCAAAACTGGCGACCACCGTGCCAACCGCGATTTCGTCAAGATGTTTCCAGGGCTGCGCGAATACGCCGCTGCGTTGCTTGTAAAAAAGTTTTTTAATACGTGTACGGCGCATTTTGCCTTCATCGGCTGGCACGTTCACGTTTGCGATACCGCATTTCAATAACGCCCCTTCGATCGCACGAATGGCAACGGGAACCGCGCTGGGATCCAAATGCTGACCGCATTCAACAGTAGTAGCGATAGCGCCATTTTGCCGTGCATATTCGGTTGTGCCCACGGATTCAATCGGATCAATCTTCACGCCGCTGGCAGCATAAGCCTCCGTCCAACCGTAAATCACGTGGTCAAGGCCCAGCGCCGCGATAAACGGTTCTTCACGGTCGCGCAGGTGATCATCGCCGCGAAACGCAAAAGCCGGCCCACCAGCCCGATAGGAATGGATATCAAGCAATACATCGCAATCTTCCAGAAGCGGCGTAAGCTCATTCATCAAAAATTCTTCATACATTCTTGGTTCAGCACGCTTTGACATGGCACGGTTGAGATTTCTGTCGATGAAGCGTTTGTTTTCAGCGTAAGCGCGCGGATTGCACACCGGCACAAAGGTTACGCGGCCCGCTTCTATTTTGATTTCGCCGGAATTGAACCGCGCCAATACCTGTTCAATAGCGGCAGGACCACATACTTCATTGCCATGAACAGCGCCAAGCACGAGCAGACGCGTTCCAGATTTGGTTGATGTAAATGTAACGGGATTGAGCATGCGCCAAGTATAGCGATGCTATTGAACAGGACTAGCTGTTTTTACAGGAGCTTTATACTTTTCCGGAAATACGGCGTAAATCACCGGCCTGATCGGCCGAACGGATATGCGAGATAGCCCAGATATCCTGCTCGCGCACCATGTCGATAAGACGGTGGCTGCACACTATCATCACCTGCCCCATGGCGGTAACCGATACGCTGGATAGTTCACTGGCCATGTGTTCGTGTTTAACCCAGTCACGAAGCACTTGAATGAATTCTAATGCAGCATGGCGGCTAATTTCAGTCATCAGCACGCGGGATGCTTCGCGGTTTTCTGGTACATGAAGCTCGATGAAGTAACGGCTATAGACTGGCTTTTTGGCAGCCGTAACCACTGGCTCTTTGAGTGGTTTTTTTTGTTCTTCTGTTAAAATTGCTTCAATCATACAGTTTGCCTAAAATTTTATATATGCTCAGAATACAGGCATTCTGTTTAAAAAATGTTTAAGTTCATATACTTAACAGAAGATTAAAATACTGTTATAGTTTACTTTCACCTTTGATTTCAGTAAGCCGCCAATGTTTAAACACAATTCCAGAAAAATAAAAAAGCTAAAACCGCTAACCAAAGAGCGGTTGGAGTTTTTGGCGCTACGCTATGTAACCCGTTATTCGGCTACGCGCGGGATGCTTGGCCGAACCTTGCAACGGCATATTGATAAAGCTGCTTATGCCGATAAGGAATTTGCAAGCGGCGATGCTATTCGCTGGAAAAATGCAATTCTAAACCGGTATGAAGAAAAGAACTGGATTAATGACGGCGATGTGGCAAAGCGTTTTATTGAACACGCAAAGCAATCAGGATTATCACGCCAGAAGATACAGCAAAAATTATTACATAAAGGCGTTGGCAAAAACCTGATTAAAGAAAAAATAATTGAGTCCAGTGAAGACCACAGCCTTGACGAAATGGATTTGGAAGCGGCACGTATCTTTGCAAAAAAGAAAGGCCTTGGCATCCATCGCAAGACAAAGAATGCAGATCCAAAAAAGGAACTTGCCAGAATGTGCCGTGCCGGATTTTCATTTGAAACCGCACGCAAAGCATTGAATATAGATTTAAGCGAAAATGATTGATTAGGCTTGTTTAGTGCGTATCATAAAGGCATAGGCACGCGCATAAAACGCGGAGATAAGCCCGAACAGGAACAGAATGAAGGCAGCCCCTATTGTTTTAAACAAGACATGCTCCGCAAAGCTTAAACGGTTTATAGCCTGTGCTGCTTCACCTGTAACATTCTGTTGCGTAGTACTGATAAGCAAACTGACTCCAATTACAATTCCCAAGGCAACAATAACTGTCGGCAATCCTATCAGCAGATTACCCAGAAAAATTCGCCACACATTTTGTTTAGTCATTACCCATGATTGCTTAAAGGGCTCCGTCACCTCGCCCATCACTGTAATTGGATAGCTCATGGATGTGCGTGCAATCAGGTAAAGCATCAGTACGATGCCGCCAATAAATAATGGCCAGTTATCGGAAATACTAACCGCTTCTCCACCTGCGAATTCAGGAATGGATGCCATGAAGAAACTGACCATCACCAGTACAATCGGCGCTTGCGCAAAACCGGATTTCATAGCAGTAAGTGTGAAATGCCATTCCGGCTTGCCATAATGGAATATAATGGTTTTATCCTTTTTTTCTCCGAGTAATAACTGGCGATACCATGCAACCGAAAACGAAAACACCATAGCCACCTGAAACAGATTCAACGCAAGAATCATGGCAAGATGTTCTGCCTTCACCTGCCGCGCCTCCGCGATTGTCACAGCACGTGAATTTTCTGCCTCTGCTATTTTTTCTGTTACACCTTTTTCGCTTGGCGGTAAATCGAGTTTTGGACCCATATCTTGCTGCGCTATTTGGACCTCAGGATGAATGGATTTATAAATTTCCTGCGTCACAATCAGTGTCGGAATTTCGACAAACAATACCATCATGAGGAGGATGAGCCAGATACTGCCAAGGAAGGCTTTCAAATTGCCTATTACATCGCCATAGGCCGCTTTCACGGTTGCAATAATAGGAAGGGGCAAGGATTGCGTCATAAGCCGGCACTGCGTAAAAGGGGTGGGAAGAGCATCATATTATTCTATGATAACTGCTACAATCTTGTTAATTAACAAGCTTAAACTAACCGGATTCGAAGTAAACCGCCATGCAGCACCGTATCAGCAGCAAACTAAACGCCATCCAAACGCCCGCCTTTGTAGTGGATGAGTTGCGCCTTGGGCATAATTTAAAAATCTTAGCCGATATCAAAACGCGTACCGGTGCCAAAATCCTGTTTGCCATAAAAGGCTGCCCTTTAATGCCCATCTTCCAGATGATTGGCGATGTGTTAGATGGTTTTACAGCAAGCGGCGTTTATGAAGCGCGGTTAGCAAAAGACGGTTATAAAAAGAGCGAGACTGAAATTCATACCTTTTGCCCTGCCTATAGCGAACAGGAAATCCATGAATTGCTGTCATTGCAAAACAATATTCACATCTATTTCAATTCACTGGAACAGTTAAACCAGTTCGGACCGATCATCAGAAAACATAAAAAGAGCGTGAAGATTGGTCTGCGCATTAACCCCGCCCTGTCATTGGCAAAATTTGCAAAATACGATCCATGCCGTGCTGGATCGCATTTTGGTGTGGCGGTATCCGAGCTTTCCAAAGCCGATTGGACGTTGATTGATACGCTGCATGTCCATGCGTTATGTGAGAACATGGCGGAAGAATCCGCACGTCTAATTACCCAGGTTGGCGAATTGTTGAAAGGCGTTTTACATCACGTAAAAACTGTAAACTTCGGTGGCGGACATTTTATAACCCATGTCGATTATAAGCTAGATGTGTTGGTTCATGCGCTGAATGAATTCAAAAAAGCCTATCCACACATTACGCCAGTGTTAGAACCCGGCGCTGCGGTAGTATATGACGCTGGTTATCTCGTGGCATCGGTATTGGGATTACAAAACAATGAAGGCACGCAAAACGCTGTACTGGATGCGTCAGCCAATGCCCACGTGCCTGACGTAATGAAAGCCGGCATTCGCCTTTCAGTCCTTGGCGAAACCGAGACCAGCCAAGGCAATAGCAGTACCTATACCTTTGTCTCCCGCACATGCATGGCGCGTGATGTGTGGGGCGATTATGCGTTTGAAAAACCATTAGAGGTTGGCAATAAGATTGTCTTTCTGGATGGGCTTCAATACTCGCTGGGCGAGGCAAACTGGTTTAACGGCCATCCTCGCCCTGATTTGGCAGTGCTCAACGCAGCCGGCGAATATCGCGTTTGGCGGCATTTCAGCTATGACGACTTCAAGCATAACTACAGCGCCTAAAAACCCCATAAAAGCATTGTATTTCTGCAAGCAGGTGTTATGTTTCGGAAAGGTTTTGAACCCTTGCGGCATATATATGGAGTGAAATATGGGTACAGTTTTAATCATTGGTGCAGGTGCTGCAGGTAGTGTGGTTGCAAAAAAATGCGCCATGAACCGTGATGTATTCACAAAAATCCATCTTGCATCACGCACACTTTCAAAGTGCGAAAAAATCAAAAGCGAATGCAAAAGCGAAATCACCGTATCGCAAATTGATGCGGATGATACCAACGCCGTTATCGCGCTTATCAATCAGGTGAAGCCAAAGCTGGTTATCAATATGGCATTGCCATATCAGGATTTGACGATTATGGATGCTTGCCTAGCCACCGGTGTGCATTATCTGGACACCGCCAATTATGAGCCAAAGGATGAAGCAAAGTTCTCCTATTCATGGCAATGGCCATACCATGACAAGTTCAAGGCCAAAGGTATTATGGGTGTATTGGGCTGCGGTTTTGATCCTGGCGTTTCAAACATTTACTGCGCATATGCACAGAACAATCTGTTTGATAGCATTGATTATATCGATATCATTGACTGCAATGACGGCAACCACGGCAAGTCATTTGCGACCAATTTCAACCCTGAAATTAACCTGCGCGAAGTAACGCAGCGCGGTAAGTATTGGGAAGACGGTAAATGGATTGAAATTGATCCACTTAGCATTGCGCGCATGATTGATTATCCGGAAGTTGGTCCGCGCAAATCCTATCTGATTTATCATGAGGAAGAAGAATCCCTTGTAAAAAACATCAAGGGCCTGAAGCGCATTCGTTTCTGGATGACGTTCTCCGATAACTACATCAAGCATCTTGATGTATTGCAAAGTGTTGGCATGACCAGCATCAAACCGGTTAAATTCCAAGGAATGGATATTATTCCGCTGCAATTCCTGACCGCATTGCTGCCCGTGCCATCCACCCTTGCGGAAAACTACACCGGCAAAACATCCATCGGCTGTATCATTCAGGGCGTAAAAAATGGCAAGCCACGCAAGGCGCTGATTTATAATGTGTGTGATCATGCGCAAACCGCCAAGGAAGTTGGCGCGCAGGCTGTTTCCTACACAACCGGCGTTCCAGCCGTTGTTGGCGCAATGATGATTTTAAAAGGCGCATGGAAAGGTGAAGGGGTGTTCAATGTCGAACAATTACCGCCTGAACCATTCCTTGAGGAAGTTGCAAAGCAGGGCCTTCCATGGCATGTGAAGGAAATGGCCGTTGAGGATTTGAAAGAACCCCTCGCTGCTTAATTTCTAAAAATCGGTGCAGCGGCCGCCTTTTTCCCAATCACCAAATCGCGTAGGTTCTGGCCCAGCCTGACCGCCTGTTTCGCCAGTTTTCTGTACGATGACATCTTTCTTAACCGCACCTTTTTCAAGCGAGATGGGTATCGGCTGATTATTCTTTAATGGGTCAGGGTTTTGCGTCATAACCATGACCATGCCAGAACCGAAAGAAAAAGCCAAGTCCGCGCAGAAGCCAAAAGACGCACGCCCCAAAGACGCACGTGTGCTTGCGCATAAAATTCTCCTTAAAATTATCTATGAATCCGTGTCGATTGAAGACGCATGGGAACAGACCAAAGAAGTGAATACATTAGAACAACGTGATCGTTCACTATGTCGCCTGCTTGTTCTAACAACGCTTCGACAGTTTGGCTTTCTTGATTACCGAATTCGTCAATACGCCAAAACGCTGGAGAAGTTGCCCCACACGGCATTAATGGCGTTACGAATTGGCTTTACGCACATTTTGTTTTTACATTCTCCTGCCCATGCGGTTGTGAATACTTGCGTCAATTTACTTGGCCCGCATGACAAGGTTATGCGGGGTTTAGTCAACGCCGTATTACGCAAGGCGGCTGCGAATGAACAACCCATTCACGATGCAACGCAAGGTTGGCAGCAAGCGCTTCCGAACTGGCTGCTCAATTCTTGGAAAAACGATTATGGGCTTGAGAATTTGGGAAAGATTGCGCAAGCGTCTCTGCGAGAACCCTATTTGGACATCACAGTTAAAGACAATATTGCACACTGGCAAAAAGAATTAAATGCGCAGCTATTGCCAAATGGCAGCCTTCGCCTTGCCACCCAAGATGACATCACAAAATTACCCGGCTTTGCAGAGGGTGAATGGTGGGTGCAAGATGTCGCTGCAGCGTTGCCAGCGATGATGGCAGGCGATGTAAAAGGAAAACTGGTATTTGATTGTTGCGCCGCACCTGGCGGTAAAACAGCACAGTTTCTAAGCAAAGGCGCAAAGGTGGTAGCGATTGACCAATCGCAAAGCCGGTTGCAGCGTCTTCGTGAAAATCTGCAACGTATAAAAATGAACGCCAATATATTATCGGTTGATGTGCTGGAGTTTAAACCCAATAACCTTGCCGATGTTTTATTTCTGGATGCACCATGCAGTGCAACGGGCACTTTGCGGCGTCATCCTGATTTAATGATTCATAAAAAGCCTGAAGATGTAACACGTCTTGCCGCGTTACAATTGCGCATGCTGAACCATGTGGCAAACTTCGTAAAAAAAGATGGGCTGCTGATATACGCGGTCTGTTCATTACAAAATGAAGAAGGAGCCGGTGTGGTTGATGCATTTTTAAAGAAAAACCCCAACTATGCGCGCCTGCCCGTTACCGCTGCCGATTTTGGTGGATGGGAAGAAGGGGTGACAAGCGCGGGAGATTTGCGTACACTTCCTTATTATATGGCGGCGTTTGGCGGGATGGACGGGTTCTATGCCGCACGCCTCAAGAAAATTGCTTAACGAGTTGAGACTTTAAATGCCGCAACAAGCCACACGTATCGCCCCGTCGATTTTATCCGCAGATTTTGCCAAATTGGGGGAAGAAGTTCGGGCAATTGATGCCGCTGGCGCTGATTATATCCATGTGGATGTGATGGATGGGCATTTTGTGCCAAATTTGACGATTGGCCCGCTAGTAGTTAAAGCTTTGCGCACGCATTCTAAAAAAATATTTGATGTGCATTTGATGATTGCGCCCGTTGATGCATACGTTGCTGAATTTGCCAATGCCGGTGCAGATATTATCACTGTTCATCCTGAAAGTGGTCCACATTTGCACCGTACACTGCAACTGATTAAATCATGCGGCAAAAAAGCGGGAGTTGCATTAAACCCCGCCACACCAATCGATGCTATTGCACATGTGATTGGGGATGTGGATCTGGTATTGGTCATGAGCGTAAACCCCGGATTTGGTGGGCAAAGTTTCATCGACAACCAGCTGGATAAAATTAAGCAGCTACGCAAAATGATTGATGCGGCTGGCAAAAAAATTGATTTGGAAGTAGATGGGGGGATCAACCCCGAAACTGCCAAACTAGCCGTTGCTGCTGGCGCAGATGTGCTGGTTGCTGGAACAGCTACATTTAAGGGCGGTACTGCCCAATATGCAGAAAATATCAAAGCGCTTCGTATTTAAAAGCGGGCAATTAATTGATCGGATCTTCGGTCAAATCATCATCTTCCATGATAAGCTCTTCATCCTGATCAAGCTGGGTATCGGGCTCTGAATTTGGCGAAGCTGGCGCATTTTTCTCAGGCAATTTCGGATCTTTTCCTTCTGGCATGACCAATGGTTTGGGCAGAGCCCCTGCAGGATCACGTTTCATGACTTCAATGAGCAGGTCTCTGGCAATAGGTGCAGCATTCTTTGAACCGCCGCCGCCATGCTCCACCACAACACAGCACACATAGCGCGGGTTTTGCACGGGCGCGAAGCTGATAAATAACGCATGATCGCGTTCTTCCCACGGACGTTTTTCATTTGGGATAACGCCTTTGGAACGCTCTGCTTTGCTAATACGACGCACCTGCGATGTTCCGGTCTTGCCGCCGATTTCATATCCAGCGACTGGGATTTGCGATGCTGCGGCAGTACCGCCAGGCTTGCACACAGCGGCCATAGCATCACGCACAAATTGCAAATTCTCTGGCTTTAAGGCCAGTGGCGCGAAAGTTTCCTGCGCACGCTTCACATCCTTCACGCTTTGCATCACGTGCGGTTTAACCGCAACACCACTGGCGATACGCGCCGTTGCTACCGCCAATTGCAACGGCGTTGCCAGCATATACCCTTGACCAATAGATGCGACCAATGTTTCTCCGGGTTGCCAGGCTTCTTTATAATTTTTCTGCTTCCATTCGCGGTTGGGAACAAGTCCTGCTTTTTCGTTTGGCAAATCAATGCCTATTTTTTGCGACAACCCCATCAGCTTCGCAATCTCATAAATCTTATCGATGCCTATTTTTTGGCTGGTATGATAGAAAAATACGTCGCAGGATTGATATATGCCTTTCTTCATATCAACTGAACCATGACCACCTTTTTTCCAGCAATGGAAGCGATGATTACCGAAATCAAGGTGGCCTGGGCAGAAATAACTGGTCTTCGGGCTGATACCTATTTCCAGCGCGGCAAGCGCCACAATCGTTTTAAAGGTAGAACCCGGCGCATAAAGACCCATCACGGCTTTGTTAATAAGTGGTACGAGCGGGTCATTGTTCAGCTTGCCCCATAAATCTTTGGAAATGCCATAAGTAAACTGGTTAGGGTCAAAGGACGGGTGTGACGCAATACTGTAAATGCTGCCATCCACACAATCCATCACCACTGAACTGGCGCTGAGCTCTGCGGTTAAACGCTTTTGTGCAAAATCCTGTAAAGACATATCTAGCGTGAGACGAAGTTCGTGTCCGATCTTTCCTTCATGCTTTTCAAGCTCACGCACAGGACGACCAAAAGCGTTTACTTCTAGATGTGAGTTGCCCGGTTCGCCGCGCAAATCAAGATCATAGATGCGCTCCACGCCACTTTTGCCAAGACGGAAGCTTGGCTGACTAAGTAATGGATCATTTTTTGCTTCTTCTTCGGTTGGCGCGCCCACATAACCAAGAATATGTGCGGTTGACTCGCGAAAAGGATAAAACCGTGTTTCGCCAGCTTCAATCACGATGCCCGGCAATTCAGGCGTATGAAGCTCCAGCATGGACAGTGTTTCCCAATCAATGTTTTCACGTAGCAGCACAGGAACGAAGGAACGGTTTTTCTTTAAATCTTTCTGAATACGCTTTTTTTCCCAATCTTCAAACGGCATCATTTCATAGAGGGAACGCAGCGTTTCTTTCACATCCCTTGTTTGTTCCGGCACAAGCACAGCGCGAAAGCTTTTATCCGAACGCGCGAGAATAACGCCTTTGCGGTCAATAATAAGGCCACGTGGTGGCAAGACCACACGCATACTGACGCGGTTTTCTTCCGCCAAAGTGACGTATCGGTCACCTTCCTTCACTTGTAGATTGTATAGACGGTTGAATAACACACCAAACAGGCCAGCCTGCGCTGCGCCAATCACAAATGCGCGGCGGGTTAGTAAGCGCCCCCTGTCTGTGTCACGTATTATTCCCATCTCTCACCTAGGATCTGGAAAAAACGCTGCGCTGCAAATAATGAAGCACCATGGTGACCAACGGAAAAAATAGAATACCAACTACAACACGAAGCACCACGGGCATAACATCGACCCATGTGCGAATAACGAGGGAAGCGACCAGCCATTGTGCAGCCGACACACCGATAATCACTATACCGAACATCATCCATAAATGCTGGAATGATTGTTGCAGGAAGAATTGGCGTTGTCCGCGCAGGAAAAAATCAGCCGCAAGGTAAGTTAGCGCTGTCACGCCCAGAGGCTGGCCAAGCAATACATCCTGCATAAAGCCGATAATAAACGACCATGCCATGCTGAAATGTTCAGGACGGTTTACAACCCAGTAACATAGCGCCATAAGCGGAAACACAGAAAGAATGCCTTTAATTGTTGACGTTGGCCATGGCACAATCATCAACAGTAAAAATATAACGCAGCTCAAGGCAGGTAAGCTGGCTTTTGTAAACTCTTCAAATCGGTGTAACGGTGTGCTCATGGATGCGCCTTGTTAGGATTTCCAGGCAAAAGTGATGGCGTCGTCTCCGGAGTGCCCTGTTTCAATTCCTGATTAATTGGATTTTTATCAGCACCCGCAAGATTATATTGCACCAGCCGTACCACTTGCAGACGGTCAAGCTTGGCATAAGGGTTAAGCCATGCATCGCCGCCCTTGCGTCCCTGCAAGACGCCCACCGGAAGATTGGGTGGAAACAAGCCGCCATGGCCCGATGTGACAACGCGCGTGCCAAGCTTTACATCGACTTCTGGTGGAATGAACAGCAATTTGGGAAGCCCCGTGCCCTCCCCCGATAATATCGCCCGAAGCTGAGTTCCTTCCAGCATAACAGGCAAACGGAAGTTTAAATCATTAAACAGCAAAACGCGCGATGACCATTCCCCCGTTTCTATCACGCGGCCTACGACACCGTCTTCGCCCATCGCAATCATATTTTTTACAACACCATCTCGCGAGCCTGCGGTTACAATCACGCTGTTGTTGAAATTACCACCTACTTCGGCAATCACACGGGCCGTTAGAAAATTGATAACTGACTCATCTTTGTATTTTAGCAAGCCGCGAAGGGTTTTGTTTTCATCGGCTTGCTGCTGGGCCAGATCACGCCATGCACGCAGCTCCGCAACTTCCTGTTGCAATTTTTTGTTTTCTTCCCTCACACCCGCAACATCCTGCAAGGCCGTTGATAACCCTTGAATGGCTTCGCCTGGTTTTGCTGCCGCGTGCATAAATGGCGCAAACATATCCGTAAAGGTAATGCGCACCTTTGAAACCAGCGATGGCATGAAGATATTCAAAACAATCAGCAACACTGCGAGCGTAATAAGAATTAGCGCATGAATATGCTGCCCGAATGGGCGCATAGAAGGCGATAATCCCTTGTTGCGATACCTAACCAATCTTAATAACCCCCGACGAGAAGATTTTTAAGACTACGCATATCCTCTAGCGCGCGTCCCGTGCCCATTACGACACAAGTGAGTGGATCATCGGCAATCATTACCGGCAAGCCAGTTGCGTGGCGCATCACCAGATCCAAATTACGTAGCAAAGCCCCACCGCCGGTTAGCACAATACCCTTATCAACAATATCTGCTGCCAATTCCGGCGCTGTATTTTCTAACGCAACCTTCACTGCTTCCAAAATTTGACCAACAGGATCTGCCAAGGCTTCTGCTATTTGCGCTTCACTTAAAACAATTTCTTTTGGAACACCATTCATCAAATCGCGGCCTTTAATTTCCATCAATTTGCCTTCGCCGTGTTCAGGAATACTGGCGGTACCAATGGTTTTCTTAATACGCTCTGCGGTGACTTCGCCAATCAATAGATTATGATAGCGACGAACATAATTCATGATGGCTTCGTTCATTTTATCGCCTGCACAGCGCACCGACCGCGAATAAACAATGCCACCAAGCGATATAACTGCGACTTCCGTTGTACCACCGCCAATATCGACAATCATCGAACCGGTCGGCTCCGTTACCGGAAGATCCGCGCCAATCGCAGCGGCCATCGGCTCTTCAATTAAGTATACAGCGCGAGCGCCGGCGCTTTGCGCGGCATCTACGATCGCTTTGCGTTCTACCGGAGTCGAGCCGGAAGGTACGCATACAATCACCAGCGGACGACCGTCAAATTTGCGGTTCTGCACCGCGCGGATG